>JADGDH010000083.1 GCA_016745015.1 Colwellia sp. | reverse complement strand
CCCACCTTAAAATCCAGTGTCTACTAGGCACAGAATATAGGGTCGCGAAATTCTATAGGTCAAAGAGCCTAGTGTCAAGTTATTAGTGGTTTTTGCTTAAAGAATAGGACATAAAAAAACCGTACTCTTTTCAGAGTACGGTTTTTTTAGCTTTGCTATGTCACCTTAAAGCTTAGTCTATAAGATTAACTTATGATGATTAGCTTACTTTCTTAGCCTAAGTCTGCGCTTAACGCATCAGCTAACGCTTTTTCTGCATCATCGGCAGACACGGTAGTGTCTTCATGTGCATCAAAAGCAGCTTTTGCTTTAGCGCGTTCTTGGTGATAAGAATAACCCGTACCAGCAGGAATTAAGCGACCAACTATTACGTTTTCTTTCAAACCACGTAAGCCGTCTTTCTTACCTGCAACAGCAGCTTCAGTAAGTACACGTGTTGTTTCTTGGAAAGACGCCGCTGAGATGAATGATTCAGTTGCTAATGAGGCTTTAGTAATACCCATCATTTGCATTTCATACTCAGCTGGTTGCTTGCCAGCAGCTTCAAGCTCACGGTTCGATATATTTACTCGTGCCACTTCAACTTGCTCGCCTTTAAGGAAAGTAGAGTCTCCCGCATCAAGGATTTCACACTTACGGATCATTTGACGTACGATAACTTCAATGTGCTTATCGTTAATCTTAACACCCTGTAAACGATAAACTTCTTGTACTTCGTTAACAATGTAATTAGCAACTGGAGCAACACCACGTAAACGTAAAATATCATGTGGAGACTCAGGACCATCGGCAATAACTTCACCTTTAATCACTGGTTCACCTTCATAGATATTTAATTGACGTGTTTTCGGAATCATCTCTTCGTAAACTTCACCGCTAGGCTGGTTGATTAATAAACGAACTTTACCTTTAGTTTCTTTACCAAAAGCAACAACACCCGTTTTCTCTGCAAGAATAGCAGGTAATTTAGGTTTACGCGCTTCAAATAAATCAGCAACACGAGGAAGACCACCAGTAATATCACGAGTTTTTGAACTTGCTTGCGGTATACGAGCTAATGCATCACCAATACTTACATCGGCGCCATCTTCAAGGTTAACAATTGCATTACCTGGTAAATAGTAAAGTGCAGGAATTTCTGTACCTGCGATCATTACATCCTTACCTTTGGCATCTACTAATTTCAATGCTGGGCGCATCTCTTTACCACTAGCACTACGTTGTGCAGCTTCAGTAATAACAATACTCGATAGACCTGTTAGTTCATCTGTTTGGCGAACCATAGTTACGCCATCAATCAAATCAACAAACTGCACTTTACCTTTTACTTCCGTAATGATTGGATGCGTATGAGGATCCCAGTTAGCAATTGTATCGCCAGCAGTTACAGCTTTACCATCCATTTTAGAAAGTACAGCACCATAAGGAACTTTATAATTTTCAGTTACACGACCCATTTCATCAATAATAGTTAATTCAGATGAACGAGAAGTAATAACAAGGTGCTTGTCAGAGTTAGTAACATATTTAGCATTTTGTAACTTCAATGTACCTGAGTTATTTACTTGAACGCTATTTTCTGCTGAAGCACGTGATGCCGCACCACCAATATGGAACGTACGCATGGTAAGCTGTGTACCAGGTTCACCAATTGATTGTGCAGCAACTACACCAATGGCTTCACCTTGGTTAATCATGTGACCACGAGCCAAATCACGACCATAACAGTTCGCACAGATACCAAAATCAGTTTTACAGGTGATAATTGAACGTACTTTTATTTGATCCACTGAATTTTCTTCAATAACATCACACAATGTTTCGTCAATTAACGTATTACGTGGAAGTAATACTTCTTTTGTTCCTGGGATTAATACATCATCACAAACTACACGACCCAGTACACGTTCACGCAGCGGCTCAACAACATCACCACCCTCAATCAATGGTGTCATTAATAAACCATCTTCAGTGCCACAGTCATGCTCAGTTACAACTAAATCTTGTGCAACATCAACTAAACGACGAGTTAAGTAACCCGAGTTAGCTGTTTTAAGTGCTGTATCGGCTAAACCTTTACGCGCACCATGTGTTGAGATGAAGTATTCAGAAACATTCAAACCTTCACGGAAGTTTGCTTTGATTGGTGTTTCGATGATTGAACCATCTGGTTTAGCCATCAAGCCACGCATACCTGCTAACTGACGGATTTGAGCAGCACTACCACGAGCACCCGAGTCAGCCATCATAAAGATTGAGTTGAACGAGTCTTGCTCTTCCATTTCTCCGTCTTTGTTTTTGATATGTTCTTTAGATAAGTTATCCATCATCGCTTTCGATACTTTTTCGTTCGCAGACGACCAAATATCAATAACTTTGTTGTATTTCTCACCCGCAGTTACAAGACCTTGGTCAAACTGCGCTTGTATTTCAGCAACTTCTGCTTCTGAATCTTCAATGATAGTGTACTTAGCATCAGGAATAACCATGTCGTCAATACCAACAGAAGCACCCGCTATCATTGCATAATGAAAACCTGTATACATGATCTGATCAGCAAAGATTACCGTATCTTTTAAACCAAGATTACGATATGCATGGTTGATCAATTTAGAAATAGCTTTTTTAGCTAATGGCTGATCAATTACTTCGTAAGGTAAGCCTTTTGGACAAACTTGCCATAAAATAGCACGGCCTACCGTAGTGTCTCGTAAACTAGTTTTAGCTTCAAATTCGCCATCAGCATTTTTAACATGCTCAGTAATACGAATTTTAACACGAGCATGAAGCTCAGCAACACCTGTACGGTACGCTTTTTCTGCTTCTTTAGTGTCAACAAACACCATGCCTTCACCTAAACCGTTAACACAATCACGCGTTAGGTAATAAAGACCCAATACAACATCTTGTGATGGAACGATAATAGGCTCGCCATTTGCAGGTGCTAACACGTTATTTGTTGACATCATCAACGTACGTGCTTCCATTTGTGCTTCGATTGTCAACGGTACATGTACCGCCATTTGGTCACCATCGAAATCAGCGTTATATGCCGCACAAACTAATGGATGAAGATGAATCGCTTTACCTTCAATTAGCACAGGTTCAAAGGCTTGAATACCTAATCTATGCAATGTTGGTGCACGGTTAAGCATTACAGGATGTTCGCGGATTACTTCATCAAGTACATCCCAAACTTCTGCGCCTTCACGTTCAACTAATTTTTTAGCTGCTTTAATCGTTGTGGCTAACCCACGGCGTTCTAATAGACCATAAATAAATGGTTTGAATAATTCCAATGCCATTTTCTTTGGTAAACCACATTGATGTAGTTTTAATGTAGGACCCACTGTAATTACAGAACGACCAGAGTAATCTACACGTTTACCCAATAAGTTTTGACGGAAGCGACCTTGCTTACCTTTAATCATGTCGGCAAGTGATTTAAGAGGACGTTTGTTAGAACCCGTAATAGCACGACCTCGACGACCATTATCTAAAAGCGCATCAACAGATTCTTGTAACATACGTTTTTCGTTACGTACGATAATATCTGGAGCGACTAAGTCTAAAAGACGTTTTAAACGGTTGTTACGGTTGATTACACGACGGTATAAGTCATTCAGATCTGACGTTGCAAAACGACCACCATCTAATGGAACTAATGGGCGTAAATCTGGCGGCAAAATAGGTAGAACATTCATAATCATCCACTCAGGCTTGTTGCCTGAAGCAGCGAATGCTTCCATTAATTTTAAACGCTTGGTAATTTTTTTACGTTTAGTTTCACTACCAATTTCAGGTAATTCTTCACGCATTTGCGCTACTTCACCATCTAAATCTATTTGTTGTAGTAAAGCTAAAACAGCTTCAGCGCCCATTAAGGCGTCAAATTCATCACCGTGCTCTTCTAACGAATCAAGATATTCTTCTTCCGTTAAAATTTGGCTTTTCTCTAATGTTGTCATACCTGGTTCGGTAACAACATAAGATTCAAAATAAAGTACACGCTCAATATCACGTAATGTCATATCTAGCAGCAAACCAATACGTGATGGTAATGATTTTAAGAACCAAATATGCGCAACAGGGCTAGCTAATTCGATATGCCCCATACGTTCACGACGAACTTTAGTTAGCGTAACTTCAACGCCACATTTTTCACAAATAACACCACGATGCTTTAAACGCTTGTATTTACCACAAAGACATTCGTAATCTTTTACTGGACCAAAAATACGAGCACAAAATAAACCGTCACGCTCTGGCTTAAAAGTACGGTAGTTAATGGTTTCTGGCTTTTTAACCTCACCAAATGACCAAGAACGAACTAAGTCTGGTGATGCTAGGCCGATACGAATACCATCAAAATCTTCTGTTTGATTTTGTTGCTTAAGAAACTTAAGTAAATCTTTCACACTCTTCTCCTGTCGGAGTTAAATCTTTAGAAGAAGGTGAGTCACTCACCTTCTTCCCTTACTGCTTCACTGAATTTTTTAAAATATCAGTGTTCAGCTACGTATTGCTTAGAAACTAGTCTTTGTCTAATTCAATATTAATGCCTAAAGAACGAATTTCTTTAAGTAATACATTAAATGACTCAGGAATACCTGGATCCATACGGTGATCACCGTCAACTAAGTTTTTATACATCTTAGTTCGACCAGCAACATCATCAGACTTAACCGTAAGCATTTCTTGCAGGGTATAAGCAGCACCATATGCTTCTAATGCCCATACTTCCATTTCACCGAAACGCTGACCACCAAACTGTGCTTTACCACCCAGTGGTTGTTGCGTAACCAAGCTATAAGAACCTGTAGAACGGGCATGCATTTTGTCATCAACTAAATGGTTTAGTTTTAACATATACATATAGCCAACCGTAACTGGACGCTCAAATTCACGACCTGTACGACCATCAGTCAAAATAAACTGACCACTTTGAGGCATATCAGCAAGTTCAAATAACTCTTTGATTTCTTTTTCCGCGGCACCATCAAATGCTGGTGTTGCAATTGGCAAACCAGCACGTAGGTTGGCAGCTAAACGTAATACTTCATCATCAGAAAAACTTGCAACATCAACTTCTTGACGAGATTCACCTACATTATAAACTTCTTGAATGAAGTTACGTAGTTTATGAATTTCTTGTTGTGCTTCTAACATACGGTTAATCTTTTCACCGATACCGCGACATGCCATACCTAAGTGAGTTTCTAAGATCTGACCAATATTCATACGTGACGGAACACCTAACGGGTTCAACACAACATCAACAGGCACACCATGTTCATCGTATGGCATATCTTCAACAGGTACTACGTTTGAAATAACACCTTTGTTACCATGACGACCAGCCATTTTATCACCTGGCTGAATGTGACGTTTAACAGCTAAGTATACTTTAACTATTTTCAATACACCTGGTTGTAAGTCATCACCTTGAGTTATCTTACGACGTTTAATTTCATACTTCTTATCAAAGTCTTCTTTAATATTGTCGTATTGTTCGGCAATTTGCTCTAATTCAGCTTGTTGTTCTTCGTTTGATAAGTTTTGTGTTAACCACTTATCACGAGACATTGAAGTTAAATCAGATTCATTTAAACCTGCAGACAATAATAATTTCTTAGTTCGTGCGTAGATACCATCTTCTAGAATGCTTAATTCATCGCCAAGATCTTTCTTAACTTCTTTAAGCTGCATTTCTTCAATTTCAACTGCTCGAGCATCTTTCTCTACGCCGTCACGAGTGAAAATTTGTACATCAATAATAGTGCCTTTTACTGAGTTTGGTACACGTAAAGAGCTGTCTTTAACATCAGCTGCTTTTTCACCAAAAATAGCGCGTAAAAGTTTTTCTTCTGGTGTTAATTGAGTTTCACCTTTAGGCGTAACTTTACCCACTAAGATATCGCCACCATTAACTTCAGCACCAATATATACAACACCTGCTTCATCTAGTTTAGATAAAGCTGACTCACCAACATTAGGGATATCGGCAGTAATTTCTTCTGAGCCCAATTTTGTATCACGAGCGATACACGTTAGCTCTTGAATATGGATAGTGGTAAATCTATCTTCAATTGCAACACGTTCAGACAACAACATTGAATCTTCAAAGTTGTAACCATTCCAAGGCATAAAAGCAATACGCATGTTTTGGCCAAGTGCCAATTCACCCATATCAGTTGAAGGACCATCAGCTAAAACATCACCACGAACTACTGGTTCATTCATACGACACACTGGACGTTGGTTGATACAAGTATTTTGATTCGATCGTGTGTATTTAGTTAAATTATAAATATCAATACCTGCTTCACCAGCATGCATTTCATTTTCATTAACTTTAACAACAATACGAGAGGCATCAACATAACTAACAACACCACCACGTTTAGCAACTGCTGTCACACCTGAGTCAACCGCAACAACTTTCTCCATACCTGTACCAACTAAAGGTTTATCAACCTTTAAGGTAGGTACTGCTTGACGTTGCATGTTCGAGCCCATCAATGCACGGTTAGCATCATCGTGTTCTAAGAACGGAATAAGTGATGCAGCAACAGAGATAATCTGTTGCGGAGATACGTCCATATATTGAACTTCTGCCGATGATTTCAGCGTAAATTCATTTTTGAAACGACAATTAACTAATTCTTCAGTTAATTTGTTGTTATCATCATGTACAGCATTCGCCTGAGCGATAACAAAATTACCCTCTTCAATGGCTGATAAGTAATCGATATCATCAGTCACTAAACCATCAACAACTTTACGATAAGGTGTTTCTAAGAAGCCAAAATCATTAGTACGTGCATAACAAGAAAGCGAGTTGATCAAACCAATGTTTGGTCCCTCTGGCGTTTCAATTGGACAAACACGACCATAATGCGTTGGGTGTACATCTCGTACTTCAAAGCCAGCGCGTTCACGCGTTAAACCACCAGGACCTAAAGCAGAAATACGACGTTTATGCGTTACTTCTGATAATGGATTGTTTTGATCCATAAATTGTGACAATTGTGATGAGCCAAAGAACTCTTTCACTGCCGCAGAAATAGGTTTAGCATTAATTAGATCCTGAGGCATTATTGCATCTAAGTCACCAAGGCTTAAACGCTCACGTACTGCACGTTCAACACGAACAAGACCAACACGGAATTGGTTTTCAGCCATTTCGCCAACTGAGCGAATACGACGGTTACCTAAATGGTCAATATCATCAACTTCACCTTTACCGTCACGAATGCCGATTAAGGTTTGCATTACCGATATAATGTCTTCTTTTGATAAGATACCTGAACCAATATCATCAGCGTTACCAACACGTCGGTTAAACTTCATACGACCAACAGTCGATAAGTCATAACGTTCAGAAGCAAAAAACAAATTGTTAAAAAGCGTATCTGCTGCATCTTTTGTTGGTGGTTCGCCTGGACGCATCATACGATAAATTTCAACAAGCGCTTCTAAACGGTTAGTTGAATTGTCAACACGTAAAGTATCAGACATATATGAACCAACATCGAATTCATTCATATATAATGTAGATAACGTCTTATGACCTGCTTGGCTAAGTTCTGCTAATAACTCTAATGTTAACTCAGCATTTGCTTCAGAAATAACTTCACCTGTCGACTCATCAATGTAAGCTTTTGATAAAACCTTGCCAACGATATATTCAGCTGGTACTTCTAACTTATCAATTTTTGCTTTATTTAATGCTCGAATATGGCGAGCGGTAATACGACGGCCTGACTCAACTAATACTTCACCTTTCTTAATTGAAATATCAAAAGTAGCCGTTTCACCACGAAGACGTTCCGGAATAAGATCCATAACCAACTTGTCGCCTTTTATTTCAAAGCTAGTTGTGTCGTAGAAAACATCTAAAATTTCTTCAGTAGAAAGCTCTAATGCACGTAACATAATAGACGCAGGTAATTTACGACGTCTATCGATACGAACAAATAAATTATCTTTTGGATCAAATTCAAAGTCTAACCATGAACCACGGTAAGGAATAACGCGTGCGTTATATAATACTTTACCCGATGAATGCGTTTTACCTTTATCGTGATCAAAAAACACACCCGGAGAACGATGTAATTGTGAAACGATAACACGCTCAGTACCATTTATTACAAAAGTACCATTATCTGTCATCAACGGGATTTCACCCATGTACACTTCTTGTTCTTTGATATCTTTTACAGTACCTGCCGGAGCTTCTTTATCGTAAACCACTAAGCGTAATTTTACGCGTAACGGTGCAGAATAAGTTACACCGCGTATTTGACATTCTTTGACGTCAAATAACGGTTCACCTAAACGGTAGCTTACATATTGTAACTCTGAGCTACCTGAATAAGCTTTAATTGGAAAAATAGAACGGAAAGCAGCCTCTAGACCGGTTTCACCTGTGGGATCAATATCAATAAACTTGCGGAAAGAGTCGAGTTGGATGGACAACAAGAATGGATATTCCATTACTTGTGCGCTTTTACCAAAGTCCTTTCTAATTCGCTTTTTCTCAAAGTATGAGTAAGCCATGGGGTTCCTCAGCTTGCTGGTTATGGCCAAATCTGCCTAGTAAGTTATCCCTACATAGACAGGTTATTTAGGTAATGTTTACGTCTAAACATTACTAGATGATATTAAAAATCATCTAACACTTAATAATGCACTGTTTTCATTAAAAAAAAACAACTTTTGTTTTCTCGCAATAAAAAGCGCAAAAAGGCCGGTGACATTAAAATCACCAGCCATGCCTTTTCAGGC
Source organism: Colwellia sp. (assembly GCA_016745015.1). Classification (GTDB taxonomy): domain Bacteria; phylum Pseudomonadota; class Gammaproteobacteria; order Enterobacterales; family Alteromonadaceae; genus Colwellia. The sequence goes on along the minus strand of JADGDH010000083.1, from coordinate 4,378 downwards.
AAATACTCTGCTTAATAACAGACTATTTGATCTCAACAGAAGCACCAGCTTCTTCAAGAGTTTTCTTAAGCTCTTCAGCTTCAGCTTTTTCTACGCCTTCTTTGATCGCGTGAGGTGCAGATTCAACTAAATCTTTAGCTTCTTTAAGGCCTAAACCTGTAGCGCCACGAACTGCTTTGATAACTGCAACTTTCTTCTCACCGAAGCTAGTCATAACAACATCAAATTCAGTTTGTTCTTCAGCAGAACCACCAGCGTCACCGCCAGCAACAGCAACAGCTGCAGCAGCTGATACGCCGAATTTTTCTTCCATTGCTTCAATAAGTTCTACAACGTCCATTACTGACATTTCAGCAATAGCGTTTAGGATATCGTCTTTAGATAGAGACATGGTTTAATTTCCTGTTTTTTAATAAACAGTCTTTGCTTCATTTTGAATGCATAAGAACTGTTTGAATAACTATTAAATACAATAAGCTTGGCTGTATCTAGTTATAAAGTTAACTTAATATTAGCCAAAATAGATTTCTTACAATAAGAAAAACTATTAAGCAGCTTCTTGTTCTTTTTGATCACGAACTGCAGCAATCGTTCGACATAATTTGCCGGCAGATGCTTCTTTCATAGCGCTCATTAAACGGGCAATCGCTTCGTCGTAAGTTGGTAGCTTAGCTAACATATTTACGTCGACAATATTACCTTCAAATGCTGCTGCTTTTAACTCAAAATCTTCGTTAGCTTTAGCGAAGTCAGTGAATAAACGTGCAGCGGCACCTGGATGTTCGTTTGAAAATGCAAGTAAAGTAGGTCCTTTAAATGTGTCATTAACACACTCAAATTCCGTACCTTCTACTGCACGACGTGCTAATGTATTACGGACAACTTTCATCCATACACCATTCTCACGTGCTTGCTTACGCAATACAGTAATTGCTTCAACTGTTACACCGCGGGCATCCGCGACTACAGCTGATTGAGCGCCAGCGGCAGCTTCTTGAACTTCAGCAACAATTGCTTTTTTGTCATCAAGATTGATAGCCATTGGCTTTAACTCCTGGTTCACCGGACATATAATATATAAGCACCGGTATTTACAATCCCTAGAATACATAATTGTATTCTAGGCCATTACGGCGAGGACCAGAATTTAAGGAAAATATCTGGGTAATCACCATCTACGTAGGAAATTAAGTTTTTATTTTCATCTGAAAGCCAGAAGGCAGACATATCCAACAAATACCCCTACGGTCTTGGACGGGGGTTGTTAAAATTATCATTAACTTACGCCAGCAATAAAAATGAACAACTCCTACCAAAATTTAAGGGGCGAAATTATAGATTATAATTTCGCCTTTGTAAAGGCTCAATAATTGAAGCTTTACTTTCTCTACATTCTTTACAGAAATTAAGCTTGCGTTAAGCTAGCTTGGTTAACGGCAACGCCGGCACCCATAGTAGTAGAAAGTGAAATTTTCTGAATGTATTGACCTTTAGCATTAGCTGGTTTTGCTTTTTTAAGCGCTTCCAACAAAAATTCTAAGTTTTCTTGCAAATGACCCGCTTCGAAATCAGCCTTACCAATAGTAGTATGGATGATACCGTTTTTGTCGTTGCGGTAACGAACTTGACCAGATTTAGCGTTTTTAACCGCGCCAGCTACGTCAGGAGTTACTGTGCCAACTTTAGGGTTAGGCATTAAACCACGTGGGCCTAATATTTGACCTAACTGACCAACAACACGCATTGCGTCAGGAGAAGCGATTACAACGTCAAAGTTCATTTCGCCAGCTTTAACTTGTTCAGCTAAATCTTCCATACCTACAACATCTGCACCAGCTTCTTTTGCTTTTTCAGCATTTGCGCCTTGTGTAAATACTGCAACACGAACATCACGACCAGTACCGTTAGGTAATACCGAAGCACCACGTACGTTTTGATCAGATTTACGAGCATCGATACCAAGGTTTACAGCAACATCTACGCTTTCACGAAATTTTGCTGTAGCAAATTCTTTTAATAAAGAAACAGCTTCATTGATATCATATTCTTTTGTTACGTCTACTTTTTCACGGATAAGACGAGCGCGTTTTGATAATTTAGCCATTGATTAGTCCTCTACCACTAAACCCATTGAACGAGCAGAACCCGCAATGGTACGCACTGCAGCTTCTAATGAACCAGCAGTTAAATCAGGTTCTTTTGTCTTAACGATTTCTTCAAGTTGTGCTGTAGTTACAGTACCAACTTTTTCAGTGTTAGGACGACCAGAGCCGCTTTTTATGCCCGCTGCTTTTTTCAATAAGTAAGAAGCAGGGGGAGTTTTTGTTTCGAAAGTAAACGAACGATCATTATAAACAGTAATAACTACTGGAACCGGAGCGTTTTTTTCTAAAGAATCTGTTTTTGCGTTAAACGCTTTACAGAATTCCATAATGTTAACACCGTGTTGACCTAATGCAGGACCAACTGGTGGTGACGGGTTAGCTGCACCAGCAGCTACTTGTAGCTTGATTAAAGCTTGGACTTTTTTAGCCATTTTAAAATACCTTTATATATGGGTAGTTAACGCTATTCACCGCATTAGCAGTTTTAGCTTCCCTGTTTACTAAAACATCTATTTTCAACAGTATCATTCAAAAAAAGATGAATTCAGGCCGCGCTAAAAAAACGCGGCAGCGGATTATATATTAATCAGACACTTTGTTTCAAGTAGTTTCTCACCTTTTGAAAAACAGGGACAAAAAAACCAAAGACTAAGCTTTGGTTTTTTTAATTTTGTAACTCGCAACTTAATACTCGAAACTTAACTGCCTTTTTCAACTTGACCAAACTCAAGGTCAACTGGTGTTGAGCGACCAAAAATAAGTACAGATACTTTGATTCGATTTTTCTCGTAATCAAGCTCTTCAACCACACCATTGAAGTCTGCAAATGGACCGTCGATAACACGGATAACTTCACCTGGTTCAAATAAAGTTTTAGGCTTAGGTTTATCAGTATCAACTAAGCGCTGTAAGATGCGATCCGCTTCTTTTTGACTAATAGGTGCTGGACGCTCTTTAGTACCACCAATAAAGCCAAGAACACGGGGCACACTTTTCACTAAATGCCATGATTCATCATCTAATTCCATATGAACTAATACATAACCTGGGAAAAATTTACGTGAGCTTTTTCGTTTTTGGCCAGCACGCATTTCAACAACTTCTTCAGTGGGTACTAAAATTTCACCAAACTTTTCTTGTAGTCCGTGAATTTCGATATGCTCTACTAACGTTTTTTGTACACGACCTTCATAACCAGAAAAAGCTTGTACTACATACCATCTTAGTTTTGGATTTAAATTAACAACTTTCTCTTCTGTTTCTTCGGCTTCATTACCATCAACAGAATCTTCAATAAAATCTTCAGACATTATAATACCTTCATACCTGTAATTAAGCCGACTATCCAGAAAAGAACTGAATCTAACCCCCACAGTAGCAATGACATCAATAATGTTACCACTAAAACGATACCCGTTGTTTGTATCGCCTCTTGGCGAGTTGGCCAAACAACTTTGCGAACTTCAGTTCGCGATTCTTTAGCGAATGCAACAGCGGTACGGCCTTTTAATGTTTGCATAGCAATCAGCCCTGCAACACCTACAGTAACTACAACACCTATGGCACGTAATAATACTGACTCTTGACCATAATAATAGTTACCACCAATAGCCGCGATTAATAACAAGACAATAATGCCCCATTTTAAGCCGTCTAAAGAACTGCTTGATTGTTCTTCTGTACTTGCATTCATATTTCTATCCGTAATTATCATCAAATTTGAAAATATTTAGAGCCGCCCTACGCGAGATCTCTTTATCAAAATGGCAGGGGTGGAGAGACTCGAACTCCCAACCATCGGTTTTGGAGACCGCTGTTCTACCAATTGGAACTACACCCCTACAATACTTTTAGTAAATAAAATCCATTTACCAAAGCAATAGTTACACTTACCAGTTGAATCTTAGTTTTGCTGGGAATTAAGAGATACTCGAGAAGTGAGGCGCTATTATACTCAGCCAAGCATATTACTCAAGAAGTATTTGCGATATGCAAAAGATACTCGCACTAAGAGCACACCTAATCTTTCTTGTTAAAGCTATTTCAACATTAAATATAAATAGTAAAGAACAAAAAAGGCCGCTCCCTCGATCTAAGGAAAACGACCTTTTAATTAACTATTTCAATAAGTAGTATTTAGTATAAATTTACTTGGTAACTGATGATTTAACAAGGCGGAAGCACGGAGTTGACGTTAGTCAATGAGTACTTCCAACGATGTTAAAGCAAAGTTAGCTGCAAATTAATCAAAGATTTTAGATACAACACCAGCG
>JADGDH010000082.1:9471-13177 GCA_016745015.1 Colwellia sp. | reverse complement strand
ATTGAATCTCATATCGTTGAACATTGTCAACGCTTTAAAGATATAGGCTGTATTAAAGATTGCCATATTTATACGCCCAGCGCTACTAAAGAGATGCAGCTTGAACAGTTAATTCCCCATACAGAAGGAAATTATGAAAGACAAGTTTTCAATCACATTGATGAAGCGATAGCTTGGCTTAAAACCCATCACTTCACCATTGAAATAGACGAACTCTTAAAAGATGTTAATTCAAATTCAAAGATAACATAAAACAAATAAAGCCAGTCACTTGACTGGTTTCATTTGGATAAACGTAGTGCGTTACTTAACACTCACTCGAGCAAACTTGCGTTTACCCACTTGGTATACCGCTTTACTACCGCTAACAATAACTAAACTTTTGTCCGTTATTTTTTCGCCATCAATTTTAGCCGCACCTTGCTTAATCATACGATAAGCATCTGACGTGCTAGCAACTAAACCTACTTCTTTTAATAAATTAGCAATAGCAATTCCGCCGTCTTCAGGCGTGATTTCAAGTTCAGGCATTTCATCAGGGATAGCCCCTTTTTGAAAACGATTAATAAATTCTTGATGTGCCGCTTCAGCAGCAGCTTCATCATGAAAACGAGCAATTAATTCTTTTGCTAAATCTATTTTAACATCGCGTGGGTTTTTACCTTGTTCTATTTCTACTTTGTAACCTTCAATTTCTGCTATAGGTTTAAAGCTTAATAACTCATAATAACGCCACATCAATACATCAGAAATAGACATTATTTTACCAAACATATCTGATGGGCTATCGGTAATGCCAATATAATTCCCTAAAGACTTAGACATTTTTTGTACACCGTCTAACCCTTCAAGTAAAGGCATCATCAAGACGGTTTGCGGACGTTGACCTTCTGACTTTTGCAGTTCACGTCCCATTAGTAAATTAAACTTTTGATCTGTGCCACCTAATTCAACATCAGACTCAAGCGCAACAGAATCCCAACCTTGAACTAACGGATACATAAACTCATGAATAGCAATTGCTTGGCCATTTGCATAACGCTTTTTAAAATCATCACGTTCCATCATTCGTGCAACGGTTTGGCGAGAAGCTAATTTTAACATGCCTGCGGCACCTAATTTTTCCATCCAAGTAGAGTTAAAAGCTACCGTTGTTTTGGCTGGATCTAAAATTTTAAAGACCTGTTCTTTATATGTTTCTGCATTAGCTAAAACATCTTCCTTGGTCAGTGGTTTACGAGTAACATTTTTCCCCGTTGGATCACCAATCATACCTGTGAAGTCACCAATTAAGAAAATAACTTCATGACCTTGTAACTGAAATTGACGTAACTTATTAATGAGTACCGTATGGCCAAGGTGCAAATCAGGCGCGGTTGGATCAAAACCTGCTTTAATCTTTAAAGGCTTACCTGTTTTTAATTTTTCTAACAATTCCTCTTCTACTAAAATTTCTTCCGCACCACGTTTCAATTCTGCAAACGCTTGACTAACATCAGTCATTACTCGACTCCGAGATTGGTAAAATAATTCAATAACCGAATTCTACTCATTTTATCTTCGACATAAAAGGTTAAAAGACAATGTAGCCCTACTTTTCTAAAATTTTTTTAAAAACTTTTAGAAAAACTTTGGTATAGTAAAATATCAGTTAACAGTAGTTATCATGTTTCAGTTATCAAGACTCATATAAAGTAAACAAATATCCCAGTGAATAAACAACAAATAATCCAACGGCAGTTGAAAAATCTACATGCTATTTTTCAACGCTTGCATGAAATTTTTCAAGAATTACCACAAAAACACCGCATTATTATCATATCTATTAGTGTGCTTGCATTATTATTGGTATTTCTGCCAAGTGAGCAAGAATTAACAACACAAAATGCTAATAATCAAAACTTTGAAGTTGGCAAACGCTACCAAGTTGCTATGCCTGGTCAGCTTTCAGGCAAAAAAAACTCACCATCTGTGGAAATTCCTTCACTAAATAAATCAAAAAACAAACCATTAGCTGATAATGCCGCTAGTACAACAACTGTAAACTCGCAGCAACAAAGTAATATTTCTTGGCAAACCGTAAAAGTACGTAGTGGTGATTCACTAGCACGAATTTTTAAACGCCTAGGCTTTAGTGCCCAAGATACTTACGCAGTGAGTACTGCCAAGGGCAAAGACAGTAACTTATTAAGAAAAATTAATGTCGGCGATACCCTACGCATTGCCAATAATGATGAGCAGAAAATAACAGCATTAGAATATCCACTATCTAAAACTGATACCCTTTATATCAATCTTGTTGGTGATAGTTATCAATCTCACAAAAAAACTAAAACGGTAGAAATACGTGAGGCTTTTGTTCATGGCACAATCAACTCTAGTTTTTGGAAGGCAGGTACAGCAGCAGGTTTAACAAACGGACAAATTATAGATCTTGCTAATATTTTTGGTTGGGATATTGATTTTGCTTTAGACATACGATCAGGCGATAGCTTTCATGTTATTTATGAAAAAAGATATGTTGAAGGTGAATACATTGGTACTGGCAGTATTTTAGTAGCAGAGTTTATTAATCGAGATGAACCTTTTCAAGCGGTGCGTTTTACAGATGGTGTATATTACACACCAGACGGTAAAAGTATGCGTAAAGCTTTTTTACGTGCACCTGTTAATTTTAAATATATTAGTTCAAGTTTTAAACGCAAACGTTTTCATCCAGTACAAAAACGTTGGAAAGCCCATAGAGGAATTGATTACGCAGCTAAAACAGGTACTCCTGTAGTGGCAGCAGGTGATGGTAAAGTCACCCATTCAACCTATAATAAATACAATGGTCATTATGTTTTTATTCAACATGGCAATGGCATTGTGACTAAATACCTACATTTTTCAAAACGAGCAGTTAAAAAAGGTCAACGAGTAAAACAAGGGCAGTTAATTGGAAAAGTCGGAGCAACAGGCTTGGCTGCGGGCCCTCACTTACATTATGAATTTTTACTTAACGGTGTGCATCGCAACCCAAGAACAGTAAAATTACCTGATGCTAAACCTATTGCCAAAAAATATAAAACTGAGTTTACTATATTAGCCAACAAACGTTTAGAAGCACTTAAAAGTTCAAAAAGTGCCATTATGTCTATGGCAACCAAAGAAGTGAGTACACAATAAATCGATGATTAACAAAAAACCTCACTCTACCAATGAGAAAAAATATTATATTGGCTTAATGTCTGGTACTAGTGCAGATGGGATCGATTTAGCATTAGTCTCTTTTGATAATAAGAACAAGCTTAAACATCATGCAAGCTACTATCAAGCCTACGTTAACGAAACCGCCAAAAAAATCACATCACTTTACACTCCTAAAGATAGCATCTCTGAAAGCAGCACCTTTGAAAGTAGCGAAATTGATCGTGCTTTTTCTTTAGATATTGAATTAGCACAACTTTTTGCTATCGCAATCAATGCATTTTTAGAGCAAGAGCAATTAAATTATCATGATATTATTGCCATAGGCAGCCACGGACAAACAATTCGACACCGACCACAAGCTAAACACCCTTTTACCTTACAAATAGGTTGCTGCCAAACCTTGGCAACATTAACGAATATTCGTGTTGTGGGGCAGTTTAGGCGAAAAGATATGGCTTTAGGTGGTCAAGGTGCTCCGTTGGTGCCTGCCTTTCATCAAACCCTATTCAGTGAA
>JADGDH010000082.1:6708-9371 GCA_016745015.1 Colwellia sp. | reverse complement strand
TGAAAATAGCGCGGATGTTTTTGTGGTAAATATTGGTGGTATTTCAAACCTAACTTTTCTCCCTGCTAATAATAATGAACCAGTAATCGGTTATGACACAGGCACAGGTAATGCATTAATGGATGATTGGTTTCAGTTGCATAACCCCAACAGTAAAGTTAAATATGATAAAAATGGCGATTGGGCTGCAAAAGGGGTAATAAATAACACGCTGTTAAATCAATTATTATCTGATGAATACTTGCAACTTGCGCCGCCTAAAAGCACAGGTCGTGAATACTTCCATTTACCATGGCTAAAAAAGCAACTTAATAAAGTTAAGCAAATACCCAATAAAAAAGTAGCCAATCAACAAATAACCAACCAAGATGTACAAGCGACACTTACCGCTTTTACCGCGAAAACCATAGTTAATGCTATTAAGCAGCACTGTTCTGGTCATGTAAACATGACTAAAGTGTATCTTTGTGGTGGTGGTGTCCATAATAAAGTGCTAAAAAATCAAATAAACCAACAGCTAAAAATACAATTTAAAAATTACGAACTTCTTCTTACTAATCATAAAGGTATTAACGCAGATCAACTTGAAGCAATAGCCTTCGCTTGGTTTGCATTTGCTTATGACAAAAAGATTTTAAGCAATATGCCAGCAGTCACAGGAGCTAGCAAAAGTTGCACGCTTGGTATTAACTATTTCCCTTGATTGTTACAAATGAAAATAGATGCTTAATAAATAGTTGCCAAACTAATCCGTTTTTAAACTAACGGGTAGCTTCCCTAATGCTTGTTGATTACCCAAAATAATTCCCATACTTGTATTATAGCCTGGACTGTATGATGTATCGTTATCCTTTTGATATATTCTGTCATCAAAAGTCACCAAAATAGCATCGGCTAATTCAATATAAGATTGTAGTAAATAGGGGGAACCTTTAACGACTAAAACACTCGTGACCTTTTTCTGTTGTGCTTGTTGTAATTGATAAGTAAGTAGCTGTTCATAACTAACTTTATTTAGCTCATTTTTATTTTGTTCATTTTGAGCATACATTTGTGCTAATACATCTTCTGCGCCACCAATATCTACAGCACTGGCAATTTTTGTATCAATAGTCGCAATAATTAAATCTGCTTTTACTAACTTTTCAGTATTTTTAATTTGTGCTTGAGCATCGTTTTCTTCAACCACTGTTGCACTAATTTGAGGAACAGATTCACCTGCTTTTCGCCAATGAACCGTGATAGCTTTTTTTAAAGCGCGAAATTCTTGCCAGTTCAAAACAAATAAATGTATACGATTGATTTTGGTAACATTTATGGGCAATCTATCTTGTTTATTCGTTAATAAAACCACTGAGTTATCAGCTAAGAATTGTTCAAGTTCTAAATATTGTGCTTGCGCTATTTGTTGCTCTGCTAGAGAAATTTGTTCTACTATTGATGTTTTAGGCAATGTTATATATTTGCCTTTATAGCGGTTTATTCTCACTAATGATTGCGTTACTTCTGTTAATAAAAATTCATTTTTAGCTATTTTCTGCTGCAACGCTTGAGCTACCGCCTTAATAAAAACATAAAACTTTTCAATATCTTCACTCTTTCTTATTTTAAAAGGCATTACCGCCAAATCGGCTCCCGCAACAAAAGTTTCAACTACGGCAGTGACTTCATCAAAATAATGAGAAATTCCTGCCATATCAAGTGCATCGGTGGCAATAATGCCATCAAAGGCCATTTCTTTTCTTAATAAATCAGTTAATATTTTCCGCGACATCGTTGCTGGACGAATGATTTTATTACCCAGATTATTTTCGATAGTGGAATCATCTAATGCTGGATATTGAATATGTGCCGTCATGATCATAGCTGGATCACTATGCTTAATCGCCCATTGAAACGGCGCTATATCTTTTTTCTTTATTGTCGCCAAATCATGCGCAACCAAAGGTAAACCTAAGTGGCTATCAACATGGGTATCTCCATGGCCAGGAAAATGTTTTAACGTCGCCATTATTCCCTGTTTTTGAAAACCATTTACGGCAGCAGCACCTAACTCCGCGACTCGTTTAGGATCTTCCCCAAATGATCGTGTGTTAATGACGGGGTTATCTGCATTAGTATTAACATCAACAACTGGGGCATAATTATTATTTATACCTAGCAGTTTTAATTCTTTTGCTATAACAGTACTTGTATCAGTGGCAAACTTAGTACCATTGGCAAGATAAGTAGCACCTATTGCCATATTACCTGCAAACGATGTCGCTTGAGGTAAACGCACTACCCGACCACCTTCTTGATCGATGGAAATAATTAAAGGTTGCCCTGATTTAGACTGAACAGCAGCTTTTTGCAAGTCACTAGTTAACTGAATTACTTGTTTGGTTGATGCTAAGTTTTCAGCAAAAAGTACTACACTACCAATGCCTGTTTTTGTAATCACGTCTGCTAGCGCTGCTGGTAATTTAGTTACAGCTTTCAGGCATTGACCCCTTTGAACAATAGCGCTTTCAGGGCAAAAATAACGTATATCTAACGCCATTTTAGCTGCAATTTGGTTTTCAAAATCAGAAAAGTGTATTGGCGATTTAGTATGATCTGTCATAGGAGAATTCGATATAGTATTTTTTGGTAAACTTTTGGGTGCATTACTAATGGATAAG
>JADGDH010000082.1:0-6608 GCA_016745015.1 Colwellia sp. | reverse complement strand
TGGATAAGCCACTAGGTAAGGCATAACAAGCATTGCAGGTAAAAAAATAAAAAATAACAATAAACAGTTTACTATTATTTAAAAAACTAACGGTCATTCAACTAAAGCCAAAACATTTTCAACTAAACTATTAATACCAGAAGCAGCTTCAGTTATTGATGTAGCAAGCATATAAGCCGGTGTAGAAACTAATTTATGTGCTTGATCGATAACGACATCGTCAACATTACAATTGTTATGCAGTAAACCTTTCGCTTCTATTAACGCAGCTGTATCAGAGTCTTTGCCAATGGTTCCTTGCACGCCTTTGGGATAAATTAATGGCAACATAGCAGGGGCAATGCACATATAGCCAGCGGGTTTTTCGGCTTTAGCAAATGCCTGACAGGCAGCTAAAACTTGCTCATTTATTTGATAGTTTTCGCCATCAATAGCAAAATTACATAAGTTTTTTGCCACGCCAAAACCACCTGGAACAATCAAAGCATCGAAGTCTTGTTCTCGTAGCTCACATAAGTCTTCAACATCGCCTCGAGCAATTCGAGCCGATTCCACTAATACATTACGACTATCATTTTCACTAACTTCACCTGTTAAGTGATTGATCACATGGTACTGAGTAATATTAGGAGCAAAACAACGGTAACTTGCTCCATTTTGTTCAATGGCTAACAAAGTTAATACTGCTTCATGAATTTCGCTGCCATCATAAACACCACAGCCACTTAAAATTATTGCTACTTTTTTCATAATGATTACCTTTTTCTACAAATGGTTTTGTTATTTTATTTAATGCAAATATCTATTTACACCCTGCTATTTATTATAAATTGTCAGGTAGACAATTTTTACCTGAAAATAGACTCTCCATGATCATTATTTCACCTTGAATAATTGGTTTAATAAAACTATCAAATTCCTTTATTTTACGAAATGCATCTACCCCCTTTTCTAGAAGAGCTTGCAGTTCTTCAAGCCCTGCTAATTTAGCAGGTTTTCGTGATAGCTTGAGCACCAGCATAATAGATGTTCTATGAGCAATGCCTGATAGGCTGTTGGCTAATAATTCAACCAACTCTAATTGTAACTGTCGCTGTTCTAGATTATTACAATTTTGATAAGCGTGGGCATACTGCTCACTTGAAATATTTGTAATATCACCCAAGCTCCTTACCAAATCAAAATCTAGTTGATAGGAAAGCGTATTAAGTTTTAACGCTAATCCAAAGGTCTCTAGCGCTTCTTTAGATAGCACTTTCTCCATTAAAGGCAGAACTTTCTTGATACCTTCATCTCGTTTGGTGAAATCATTTGGCCCATAAAGTTCATCTGTAAAAAAGTCTATTGCCGAACGGTATTGTTTTTGTTGGTATAGCGCATCATAGGAAAATAACAAACGAGTGCTTTGCCATTTTCTTAATGAATTAATTTGACTGCGCAAGCCCAATTGATTGATTTCTTGCCCCAAAGCCTGGCTTTGCAGTAAATGGAATAATATGTCTGACAAAATAAAACCTCTTTGTTATGTAAAGTTTTTATTAGCGGTATGCGGTATATGCTATCAGTTTAAATTGACATAATCGACACAAGCAGTCGCTAGTAACAGTCACTAGTAATTCGCACTATTCAGTTTCAGTGATAAGCAAAGCGACTTTTATTGCTGACTAAATTTATTCTTTATAACCTATGATTATTTGACATACTAGCACCAACAACACGGAAAAAAACATCAATCCGGCAAAAGGTAAGGCACTTCCATCATAATAATAAGCCAAAATTGGTCCCGCTAATGCTCCGATACCAAAGCGCAAAGTGCCTATTACGGCGGTAGCAGTACCTGATTGTTCAGGAAATTTGGTTAACACTAAAGCATCTGAATTAACCGCTACCATTGAGATACTCCCCATTAACGGTAATATTGATAGCACGGTAAAAATAAGAGGCATAGATAATAAATTAGCTAAAAATAGCGCTAAAGATGACACCACAGATAACGTTAAACCATACCAGAGCATTTTTCTTGAGCCTTTACGAACCACTAATCGGGTATTGGTAAAGTGTGCTGTCATTAATGCCACCACGGTAATACCAAATAAAATACTAAAGCTAAATTCTGAAATTTTATAAACGGTTAAGTAAACAAAGGGAATTGCCGTAATGTACGCAAAGAAAGCCAGAGATATAATCATAGAACTAATAATATCTAGCCTAGCTTCACTATTAGAAAATACAATTTTATAGCGGGCTAAAAAACTGATTTGTTTGGCTTGTGAATCACTACTTCTTACCACTTCCGGTAAATACTTTACCACCAACAGTAAAACGACCACGCTATAGCATGACAAAACATAAAAAATCAGCTGCCAACTATGAGTCACTAATAAAATACTACCAATGCTAGGGGCTATCATAGGCGCTAGCATCATGATCATTGAAACATATGAAAGTCCTTTTGCCGTATCTTTTTGATAGTACTCACGAATAGTACCTGGAACGACTACTGTTGCGGCACTACTAATAAAAGCCTGAATAAAACGTAATGATAAAAATTGTTCGATATTTGTCACAAAAGGCAATAATAAACTCGCCACTAAAAAACCACTGATACCTAATAACACCATTTTTCTACGCGAGTATTTATCAGCCATAGGGCCAAATAAAATCAACCCAAAAGCATAGCCTAGTAAGTAAATGCTCAATGAGTTTTGCACCATTGGCATATCCGTACCCAAATGCTTGGCAAGAATAGGCATTGCAGGTAAATACATATCAATGGCTAATGGTGACAATGCCATTATTGATGCTAGCAAAGGCAAGAGTAACTTAAGTGAGACTCGCATTGAGCTCACTGGTTTCATTGTTGCTTACTCTTTTTTTCGAGTTGTTTATGAGGTTTTTCTGTATATGAGTAATCAAACACTAACTGACCCATTGTTTTTATTGCATTCTCCACTTTTATGCTCCACTGCACACCAAAACTAATACGCATGTAATTGGCATACTTCCCTGAGGGTGAAAATATTATTCCGGGGGCAAAGCTAACGCCTTGTGCAAGTGCTTTTTGAAAGAATTCACCCGTATCAACATGCGATTGACACCTAACCCACAGCACACAGCCTCCCTGAGGTTTAGAGATACACACTTCCTTAGGGAAATACTCAGCGATTAATGCACGCATACGTTCACAATTATAAATTAATTTCTTACGTAAAACGCTCAAATGGCGGTCATAATCACCACTTTGAATATATTCGTTTAATGTCCACTGTTGCAGCATTGGTGTTGAACATGACTGTGCTCGTTTTATACGCTTGGCTTGCTCTTCATATTTACCTGGTAATAGCCAGCCTATTCTATATCCTGGCGCAGCAGTTTTTGAAAATGACGAACAAGTCATTACTAAACCTTTTTCAGAATATAACTGAGCAGGTTTTGGCTTTTTTTCAGTAAAATATAATTCGCTATAAACATCATCTTCAATTAAAGGAATATCGTATTGCTCAAGCAAGCTGACCATGGCTTGTCGTTGTGTATCTGTTTTCATTGAACCTAAAGGGTTATTTATCGCTGTAGAAAATAAACAGGCTTTAATCGGGTGTCGTTGTAATGCAATAGTTAACTCATCTAAGCAAACACCATTTTCTGTACAGGTATAAATCTCCACCGCCTTCATACCTAATGTTTCAATTAACTCAACCATACCAAAGAAACAGGGTGACTCTATAGCAATAATATCCCCTTTTTGCGCAACACATTGCAATGCAATAGACAAAGCCTCTTGAGCACCATTGGTGATAACAATTTCATCAGGATTTATTGCTACACCTTGATCTTGATAACGAAAGGCCAATTGCGTACGCAATTTAACATAACCTGTAACAGGGCCATAACTCACAGCCTTTTCAGCTACTTTAGCAATAACTGAACGCATCAATCTTGCCAACGTTTTATCGGGTGGATTAGCCTGTATCGGGTTTGAAATGCCCAAGGCAACAGTATCCGGTATGTGCACAGCTTCGTGTACTTGCTCTATCAAGCTACGACACTCCACTGCTGCGGGTGCGCAATGTGACCAATTTGCAGGTCTAGGTTTTAATGTGCGGGCAAGTTGTGCCGTTAAGTAATACCCTGATTGAGGCCTAGCGCAAACACGACCTTGCCGCTCTAGTTCTATATAGGCTTGCTTTACTGTAGGAACACTGATCTCAAACTGACAGCTGAGTTTTCGTAAACTAGGTAATTTATCACCAGGTAATATCACACCAATTTTTTGCTGGTAATCAATAAAATCAATTACTTGCTGATATAAAAAGGCAGGTGATGTTTTATCAAGTAGACGCATAATTAAAATCTTAAATTATTATAGAACGCTAAACTGTATAGGTTTCATTTTCGTTATTCTGTGCATGTTATTACAACAAATAATCTCTACACTGTCATTAGCTATCTTCAACAAGTTTTATATCAATCAAAAAGGTTAAACAATGAGTAATAGTTTTCTATATCTGATCACTGTCCTTATCTGGGGCTCTACTTGGATCGCTATTAATTATCAGCTGGGTGATGTGGCACCTGAAGCTTCTGTAACATATAGATTTGCTCTTGCCGCTTTGATCTTATTTGTTTTTGCTAAAATAAAACGATTACCTTTGCACTTTCCTATAACCCAACATGGTTTATTTGCTGCTTTTGGTATTTGTTTATTTGGCCTGAACTATTTACTACTTTATAACGCCCAACAACATATAAACTCAGCATTGGCTTGCATTGCCTTTTCAACCTTAATGTTAATGAATATTGTTAATACAAAGATTTTTTATAACACTCAAATTACCAAACAAGTTTACCTTGGTGGCTTTTTGGGATTATTGGGTATTGTCACTCTTTTCTGGCCACAATTAGCTGACATAGAGTTAGGTGCAGCGACATTGTTAGGGTTAACACTTTGTTTACTTGGCACTTTTTCTGCGTCTATCGGTAATGTATTATCAATAAAAAATCAAAAAAATAACGTTCCTGTTGTTCAAGCTAATGCATGGGGAATGCTGTATGGTGCGATTTTTACAAGCATAGCGGTTGTAGTGCAAGGCAAACAGTTTACTTTTTCATTTGAGCCTACTTATTTAAGCTCATTAATTTACTTGTCACTTTTTGGCTCAGTAATCGCTTTTGGTTGCTATTTAAGCTTAATGACTCGTATTGGCGCTCATAAAACCTCATATGCCAACATTCTTTTCCCTGCTATTGCCGTGTTAATATCTACTATTGTTGAAGACTTTTTATGGAGTGAATTTACCGTGATTGGCTTAAGTTTCATATTACTAGGTAACTTAGTTGTGCTGGCTAAATCTCAAAAAATCCAACAAGTTTTAACTAAAAGGTTGCAAGCAAAAATTTAACATTGGTCACTTATTTTAGTATTAGCTCACGACACAATCACTCTTTCTAACTATGCCGTTAACTCAATAGCTCATTGGAAATTGTCACATAAATACAAAATAAATTAATAACGACTAAAGACTTCAGAAATAAGCAAGAAACTTGTTATAATAATACTGAAAGTAAAAAGACTTAATTTAAACAAATTTTCAACACTTTAAACTCAAAATAACTTAACTGCAATTAGGTAACCCAATGCAACGACTCTCACCTGCTCTACTCCAAGACAATGTTCCTTTCGATCTTATTGCGCTGATCAAAACCATACTAGCAGCCACTAAAGAAATTTCGTTTCGTGTCAGCCAAGCGCACTTAGGTGATCTAATGGGCTCAACTTTAGATGAAAACATTCAAGGCGAAGTGCAAAAAAAATTAGATGTGGTTGCCAATGAACTGTTTAAAGATATTTTGCTTGAATCAGGCTTTGTAAAAGCCATTTCTTCAGAAGAAGAAGACACCTCAGTGGCTGGCGATAAAAATGGTAAATATATCGTTTCATTTGACCCACTAGACGGTAGTTCAAACATAGATATCAATTCACTTATTGGTACGATTTTTTCGATTCATAAGGCACCTGAAAACATGGCTGCTGATGATCCTGATATGTTCAAGCAAGCAGGTAACCACCAAGTTTGTGCTGGTTATGTGCTCTATGGCCCGTCAACCATGTTAGTAATGACCACAGGTAGCGGCACACACTTTTACGTTCTTGATAGAACTCATGGTGGTTACTTATTAGTAGAGCGCAACATACAAATACCTGCTGATACACAAGAGTTTGCTGTTAATATGTCAAATCAACGTTTTTGGCAACCAGAAATGCAAAGCTACATTAATGATTTATTACTTGGTGATACAGGTCCTCGCGATAAAAACTTTAACATGCGTTGGATCGCCGCCATGGTAGGCGATGTACACCGTGTATTATGTCGTGGTGGTATTTTTACCTACCCAAGTGACAGCCGTAATCCAGAAAAGCCTTATAAATTACGTTTAATGTATGAAGCCAACCCTATGGCTTTTTTAATAGAGCAAGCGGGTGGCTTATGTGTTACCAGCAAAGAGCGTATTATGGATATTGAACCTACGAGTATTCACCAACGTGTGGAAGTAATTTTAGGTTCTAAAAACGAAGTTGAGAAGTGTTTAAGTTATTATAAATAAACTTA
>JADGDH010000081.1 GCA_016745015.1 Colwellia sp. | reverse complement strand
GGCGTTCGAACTAAACATTTGAAAGCAGGGGGATGAAGGTTATATAATGAAAGCCTTAACTCTTAGCTTTACATTTGTATGATTTTAACTCACTTGCTCTAGTTACTAAGGAGTTCTGCTTGCGTGTTAGATGCTTTTTATCTACTATAGCGCAGCTTTAAAAACTAAAGTAATACGGTGAGCTGGCTGAGTGGCTGAAGGCGCACGCCTGGAAAGTGTGTTTAGGTTTATCCCTAACGAGAGTTCGAATCTCTCGCTCACCGCCATATCTTGATAAAACCCTTGAAAAACAACTACTTAACCGTCTGTTTTTTGAGGTTTTTTTTCACCTTAGCCACATAACTTAGTCACATAGGCAAAGTTATGGTTCAGTTAGCTCAAATAATCTTAATACACAGCGTTTAGCATTAATGATTAAGACTAATTGCGCTTAGTGCCGATTAATACTTTAGTACTGAGAACAACCGAACTTAAGGTGAAATTCATTTTCAGGTATAGGCTTACTATATAAATACCCTTGAAGGGTGTCGCAACCTAATGCGGACAAAAATACTTTTTGTTCTTGATTTTCTACACCTTCTGCAACTGTTTTTAGTTGTAAACTATTTGCCAATGCAACAATACTAGATACTATTACTGAGTCATCTCCTGTTGATGGTAATCCATCAATAAAACTTTTATCAATTTTTAATGTATCAACGGGGAGTTTTTTTAAGTAACTTAGTGAAGAGTAGCCAGTGCCAAAGTCATCAATTGAAATAGCAACGCCTAAGCTCTTTAATTTAAATAATGTTTTAATTGTTGTTTCAATATTTTCCATTAGCAAACTTTCTGTTATCTCTAACTCAATCTGATCGCCGTTAATCCCTGATTTTTTGATTGATTCTTTTACGTCATCTACAAAATACTCTGCTTCCAGTTGTGCTGCAGATACATTGATTGATACTGTAAATGGTAGTGTGGAATGCTTGTGCCAGTTTTTTGCAAATTGACAAGCTTTCTCTAGGACGTATTTTCCTATAGGGATAATAAGACCTGAGCTTTCTGCTAAGGGAATAAATTCTATAGGAGAAAGTTTTCCTAATTCTGGATGTTCCCACCGTACTAGTGCTTCACACCCCACCAACGTATTGTTTTTTAGGCTTTGTTTTGCTTGATAGTAAACTTGAAAATCACCGTTTTTCAGGCTTGTATGCATATCGGAAATTAGTCTGAGTTGATGTATTTTTTTTTCTTCAATATCTGGGTTATAAAGTTCGTAATTGTTTTTTCCTTTTAGTTTTACTTGATACATAGCTTGATCAGCGGAGCTTAATAACTCTTTAAAATCCTGCCCATGTAGGGGGAAAAGTGCAATACCGATACTTGCTGTTATATCGACAACACAATTGGTATAAGATTTTCTTACTTGTAGTAATTTAATTATTTTTTCACAAAAAAGTCGATTCTGTTTGTCTGTATCTGTGTTGTAATCATAGAGGTCAGATATCAGTATAAACTCATCACCGCCTAGTCGAGCCAAATATGCATTTTTAGGGAGATTGTTGGATAATATTATAGCAATTTCATGTAAGAACTCGTCACCTATTAAGTGACCTTGAGTATCATTAATGTATTTGAAGTTATCTAAATCAACATACAAAATAGTAAAGTTTTTCTTATTTAATTGTGCTTTAGTTATTCTAGCTTCAATCTCTTGGCGGCATAGGGTGCGATTAGGTAATAGGGTAAGTTCATCGAAGTGCGCAAGTTGCGTAAGTTTTTCTTCGTTTTTAATCTGTTGCGTAATATCTAAAACTGCGCCTATCATCCGTATTGGCGTTGAATTTTCGTCGCGAATAACACGGCCTTTTTCCTGTACATGTTTTATTTCTCCGCTAGGTTGAATGACGCGATGAATTATCTCGTAGGGCGTATCATCAGCAATAGCGTTATTTACTGCATCAATAACTGATTGTCTATCATCAGGATGTATAAAATTAAGAAATCCCTCATATGATGCGCCAAATTCTTGCGGTGTTAATCCAAATATTCTGTATATTTCATCGGTCCATACAAGTGTTTCGTTAATAATATCCCAATCCCAAGTACCTACATGTGCTAATGATTGTGAAAACTCTAATCGCTCCTGCATTTTATAAAGAGCAGAGGCCACCAACTCTTTTTCGGTTAATGTTCGAATAGAACATACAGTGTATAAATTACCAGACTTTTCGTAATGATTAAGTTCAATAGTTACAGGGATTTCGTTTTTATTCTTATCAACAGCCCATAACCCAGAGGCTGTTTCCATAGAGCGTTCACTTGGGTGACTAATGAATGCATTACGAATAGGGATGTGCTTTTCACGGTAACGTTTAGGTATCAAATACTCAACTGTTTTACCCTGTAACTCTGCTGGTTGATAACCTAATAATTTAGTTATCGAATTGTTAACCCAGATAATTATACCTTTACTATCTACAACGACTATAGAGTCGGATATTAAATGTAACAAATTAGAAGGCAATGGGGACATAATGTTCCTAAATAAAATTTAATACACATACAGTTTGTATGGTTATTGCGATATTAGCAAAAAGAAAACAAGTTAGTCTATTAAATTCATTCCATTAATCTTTAAATTAAGTTTTACTATTATTCATGTAAAGTTGAGAAAGCTTGTAGTAGGGTTTAATAAACAGTTTACTTTTTCATCTATAACCTATATAGTTACGCCGTTATCTACTCTCCTTTCGTTTATTTAACTGATTATCCTTTGAGATAATCTCTGTTTTGTCTTTCCCTTTCACAGTCAGTCATCACTCAAATTATTAAGCTTAAATTATTGTCTGGCTCTCAAGATATGTTCTTGTATTGAGTTGATATTTATTAATATCTAAAATTTTCACACAATAATATAGCTTTTATTATTCATGCGTTTAATGCCGATTGGTATAGCGCAAATTAAAAGAGTTTTATTATGTCTTATACATATAAAGGTAAGGTTTATTCAATTAAATCACCTATTCGATCTGTTTCAGTGAACAAACATAATGTTGTTGTTACTGATCAAGATGGTTCTAAGTTAATCCCGTTTACTAATGTAAACGATTCAAAATGTTTTTTAGCATGGGTATATCAAGCCTAGTTGTTTATATAACAGAAAGTGCCATATGGGTAATTTCTGTTATGTAACGTTTAATTAAGCAAGGTATTTTTATTGGCACGACTCTCGTATTTTTATGAGTGTTATTGCTGTAATTATTGATGAAGTAAATGTACATAGTGGTTCTACTCTATACAGAGAAGTTGTTTCTCTCTAGTTAACGCAGAAATACTTGTACATTTTATTTTATTTCTTCACCTGCCGCTTGTTTGTCAGCATGGTATGAAGAACGTACAAGCGGTCCACAAGCTGCATGTTCAAAGCCCATTTTAATAGCCTCTTCTTGGAACATGGAAAAATCATCAGGGTGTACGTAACGCTCAACGGGCAAATGATCTTTGCTGGGTTGTAAGTATTGACCAATAGTAAGCATGGTAACGCCATGAGTACGTAAGTCGTGCATTACTTGCAGTATTTCTTCATTAGTTTCGCCTAAACCAACCATTAAACCTGATTTAGTAGTAACACTTGGATTTGCTTCACCGAACTTTTTCAATAAATCTAAAGACCACTGATAGTTAGCGCCAGGGCGTGCTTTGGTGTACAAGCGTGGTGCTGTTTCTAGGTTATGGTTAAAAACATGTGGCGGATTTTGATTTAGTATTTCTAATGCTCTATCCATACGACCACGAAAATCAGGTACTAAAATTTCAACTTTGGTTTTTGGAGCTTGTTCATTAATTTCTTTTACGCAATCAGCAAATTGTTGTGCACCACCGTCGCGTAAATCGTCACGATCAACTGAGGTAATTACAACATATTTTAAAGCCATATCTTTTAGGCTTGATGCTAATTTTTTAGGCTCTTCGGTGTCTACTGCCAATGGTCGACCATGACCAACATCACAAAAAGGACAACGACGAGTACAAATGTCGCCTAAAATCATAAAGGTAGCTGTGCCGTGGTTAAAACATTCAGACAGGTTAGGGCATGAAGCTTCTTCACAAACTGAATGTAAGTTGTGCTTACGTAAGTTAGCTTTAATATTATCAATACGTTCACTTGAACGTGGCAGCTTTATACGTAGCCAACTTGGTTTGCGTAGCATGCTCTCCTTGGTTGAACTGACCACTTGAATTGGAATATGTGCCAGTTTATCGGCATCACGTAATTTTGTACCAGGAGCCATTTTTATTGTTTTTTTTGCCGCAGTGTTAACTTCTGATGCTTTGCTGTCGTTAGCTGGCATATTATTACTCATAATTACTCGGTAATCCTGTTTGGTAATTCACCTCGTCTGTTTCTAACAAGGAGATTAAATGTTTGACCAATGCATTACAAGCATCAGTCATGTTTTGAGGGCCTGCTATGTCACAAGTTTGAATCATTTCAAGCCCTGCATAACCGCATGGGTTTATCCGTAAAAAAGGAGATAAGTCCATATTTACATTAAGTGCTAAACCATGAAAAGAACAACCTTTTCGTACTCTTAACCCTAAAGATGCAACTTTCTTCTCATCAACATAAACACCTGGAGCATCGGCTTTTGGATAGGCTTTAATAGAAAAATCATTGAGCGCGGCAACAATACCGTTTTCTATTAGGGTGACTAATTGTCTAACGCCTATTTTTCGGCGGCGTAAATTAATCATAAAATAAATAACTTGCTGACCTGGTCCGTGATAGGTGACTTGGCCGCCACGGTCAACTTTAACTACCTCAATATCACCAGGCATTAATAAATGTTCTTCTTTACCCGCTTGCCCTTGAGTAAATACGGGAGGGTGTTCAACTAACCAAAGCTCATCTAAAGTTTTTTCATCACGATCATCGGTAAAGCTCTGCATAGCATGCCAAACTTTACTGTAATCCATAGTATTTAACTGACGAACTATTAAGTTATTTTTGTTCACAGTTGTAGCAGAGTTTGGCACAACAAACCTCACAATAGGAGTAATGGTATTTGGTAAGCGTTATAGAACGTAACGTACTTGTTCTATTGCATTTAAGGTTGTGTAAATTTTTTCTATATGCTCTTTACTGGTCACAGTAACAGGGATAGAAACTGAGTGATAGTTTCCTTTAGAGCTAGGTGTTATTTTGGTTGTGTAGTCACCAGGTGTGTGTTTTTGTAATTCTGCAATGATCAAGTCAGGTAATTCATCACAGGCTATACCCATTACTTTAAAGTTTAGTACGGTGGGGAAATCTAATAATTCGTCGAAATGGGTTTTCATGCTTTTCTCTACAATAGCTTAGTGTGCAAGTATTAAATAACCTGCTGAATGATAATCAGGTTATTTTATCACTAATCTATGTAAAAGTGCTATTAGCGTTTTAAGCTTTATTATTTGCTAGCTATCTTCAATGTGAACGCACGCAAAAGTCTATTTTAATCGTTATCCATTATACTCTTTCAATAACCATGGCAATACCTTGACCTACACCGATACACATAGCGCATAGGGCGTAGCGTTTATTGGTTCGCTCAAGTTGTCTCATTGCTGAGAGTACAATGCGAGTACCGCTCATGCCCAATGGATGACCCAAGGCTATGGCGCCACCTTGTGGATTTAAACGCGGATCGTTATCTTTTAAACCAAGTTCTCGGGCACTCGCTAATGTTTGAGCAGCGAAGGCTTCGTTAAATTCAATAACATCCATATCATCAAGAGTTAAACCTAAACGTTTTAATAATTTGGCACTAGCAGGAGCTGGGCCTATACCCATAACTCGTGGTTCAATGCCAATAACAGCAGTGCCAACAATACGCACTTTTGGCGTTAAGCCATTCGCTAGTGCAGCTTCTTTACTCGCTAAAATAACAGCGGCAGCACCATCGTTGATGCCTGATGCATTACCTGCGGTAACAGTGCCGTTAGTGCGAAATAGTACGTTAAGTTTGGCCAATTTATCTAATGTGCTAAGACGTAAGTGTTCATCTTTTTCAAAAACGAAATCATCACCTCCACGCAGCGAGGCCTTTCTTTGGGGAATAATAACAGGCACAATTTCTTCAGCAAGACGCCCATCATCTTGAGCAGCTTTGGCTTTGCTTTGGCTCCAAAAGGCAAATTTGTCTTGATCTTCTCGGCTTATATTAAATTGCTCGGCAACATTTTCCGCCGTTTCTGGCATACTTTCTGTGCCGTAAATTTTATCTATTTTTTTGTTAACAAAGCGCCATCCCATAGTGGTATCAAACATTTGTGGCGCACGATCAAAAGCGCTTTCAGCTTTTCCTATAACAAAAGGTGCACGAGACATACTTTCTACACCACCAGCAATAATGATGTCACCTTCACCTGCTTTTATTGCATTAGTCGCCATAGATATAGCATTCATGCCTGAGCCGCATAAGCGATTAATGGTGCAGCCTGCAATGTTTATTGGGTAGTCTGCAACTAGCAAAGCTATGCGAGCAATGTTTCGGTTGTCTTCTCCAGCTTGGTTAGCACAGCCTAAAATAACATCATCAACTTGGTTTAAATCTAAGTCAGGATTTCTTTCTTTTAAGGCTTTTAATGGAATAGCTGCTAAGTCGTCAGCGCGAACTTTGGATAAACCGCCGCCGTATTTTCCAATAGGTGTTCTTATACCATCGCAAATATAAACATCAGTCATATTATGTACCCTTTACTTTTCATTTTAGCTTTTAACATTTTAAAACCAATCCTAAGCGCGACAAATAAATGATCAATCTTTTTGACGGTCATTGTTGTTGATAATGTTGCAAAGCAGATGTTAATCATTATTACACCGTTAGTAAACATATGCTCCAACAAAGCCTTAACTAGCTTACTTTCATCTTTATTAGTATAGGTTTGTCGATATTTAAATTAGGAACTAGCTTTTTATAATTCCAGCTGAATCCTGCATCTTCAAGTCGGATGAGTATAAATAACTAGTAGCGAAACAAAACTTATGATTAAATAACTGTTGTTATTTACAGTGTTTAAGGTTTTTTAAATGTCATTATTTTTGCAGCAATCTGAGGTTGTAGCATTTGTTATAGTTGTCAGCATTATTGTTTTGCTTATTTCTATTTTGTTTGTTTTTCGACAAAATATTAATCAAAATAAGAAAATCACCCAACTAACTGTCATGGTTGAGCTGTCATCGTCTTCACAAGATAATGCCTTGATGCAACTATTTGATAAGCAGCAATTGCAATTATCAGGAGTGTTTGAACAAAAAATGGCAGATCTTAGGCTTAAATTATTAAGAGAATTAAGTAGTCAAAAAGAGCAACTTAATAACCAGTTAAGTCAAAATCAAAACCAAACCCTTGAACAGTTAATTAGTCATTTAAATAAAACTACACAAGCCAACCGTGAAGAGCTAAGCAAGTCGTTAATACAAAGCAGTGAGCAAATAACAAAGCGTATTGATGTATTAACTAACGCTACAGACAAGCGTTTACAAGAAATTAGTGGTCAAGTAGAAAAGCGTCTTGCAGAGGGGTTTGAAAAAACCACTAAAACTTTTAATGATATTTTGCAACGCTTAGCATTGATTGATGATGCTCAGAAAAAGATCACAGAATTATCAACTAATGTAGTTAGTTTGCAAGAAGTACTAAATGACAAACGCTCTAGGGGGGCTTTTGGTGAAGTGCAACTTAATGGCTTAATTCGCAATGTGTTACCAGAGCAAAGCTTTAAACTTCAGCATACTTTGTCAAATGGTAAAATTGCTGATTGTATTTTATTTTTACCCGACCCAACTGGAAATGTTGTGGTAGATGCTAAATTTCCGTTAGAAAGTTATCGCAAAATGATGGATTTTGAACTGGCCGAATCGACAAGAAAATCAGCAAAACGACAATTTAAAGTTGATATTAAAAAACACATTAATGATATTAGTGATAAATATTTAATTGATAATGAAACAGCTGATGGCGCAATCATGTTTATTCCTGCAGAAGCCGTTTTTGCTGAAATTCATGGGCATCAAAGTGACTTGGTAGATTACGCGAATAAAAAACGTGTTTGGTTAGTGTCTCCTACAACATTAATGGCAATACTCACCACAGCTCGCTCAGTGCTAAAAGATGAAGCTACGCGAAAGCAAGTTCATATTATTCAAGCGCACTTGTCTCATTTAGCACAAGATTTTGATCGCTTTAAAGGACGGTTTGCTAGTTTAGCTAAACATATAGACCAAGCCGCGGTAGATGTTAAACAAATTCATACGTCGGCAGATAAAATATCTAATCGCTTTGAGAAAATTGAAAAGGTGGAATTAGTTGAACTGGATGATGATAACGTGTCATTGTCAGCTGCTGTTAAGTAGAAATTAAACCTATTGAATAATGAAGCTTTAAAAAGCAACGTTAACAAAGACAATAATGAGCAAAACAGGACAAATAAAACGTAGATAAAAGCTAAATAACTTAAGTTTTGTGTTGTTCTGTATATTTGCAATATTAGCTAAATTATTACCTCGCTTCCAAATCCAGCCAACAACGATGAAGTAAAATAATGACATGAGTGGCTGCAATATTGTTGTTAGCAATTGAACCACTAAGCCAAAGAGCAATTCAAAATAGGCAACTAAAGTCATGCTGGCAATTAATACTAGTAGTGAAATGAACCAAGTGGCTTTATTTCTACTTACCTTTTTATTTTCAACTAAATAAGCAACGGGGACTTCAGTTGATGATATTGTTGAAGTTAATGCAGCAATCGATAATAAAGCAAAAAACATAAAAGAAACAATAGTTCCAATAACACCCATTGAGCTAAAAAGCTCAGGTAATATTTGAAATATTAATTGTCCTTCACCAATTAACTTCCCATTTTCAAACACTTGTTGGCCAGCATGTTGGGCAACAAATAGTGCAGGGATAATTAATAAGCCAGCAATAAAGGCAATAAAAGTATCTAAAGCGGCAATAGATACGACTAATTTACCAATGCTTTGATCTTTTCCCATATACGAACCATAAACCATCATAGAGCCAACGCCGATAGCGAGTGAGAAAAAAGCTTGTCCCATAGCTGAGATGATTAGTTTGGGATCTGATACTTGATTAAAGTCAGGAATAAGAAATAGCTTTATGCCTTCTGTCGCACCGTCTTGCTGTAATATATAAAAAACTAGGCCAATTAACATGATAAGTAAAATGGGCATTAAACGTGTTGACCAACGTTCTATGCCGCGGTGAACTCCTTGGTGAATAATAGCGGCGGTTAATATAATAAAAATAGGGGTAAATATTATATTTCTTAAGGTACTTGAGTTAGATAACCATTTGGCACTGTCGATAAAGCCAAACAGCTCTGCTAGCGCAGAGCATGCATGAGCTAACATCCAACCTGCGACTATAGTATAAAAACTTAGCATCATTAATGCGCCAATTAGTCCAATTATGCCTGCATTTTTACCAACTGTTGCAAACCGTTCTCCACAAGCTTGTTCTAAAGCCTCTACGGGATTTTTTTGGAATTGATTACCTATATAAACTTCAGCATATAAAGCGGGAAGGGCAAGAAGTAGGGTAACAATAAGGTAAACAACTAAAAAGGCACCACCACCATTATTAGCGGCTTGAGTTGGAAAACCCCAAATATTTCCTAACCCTATAGCGGCTCCTGCAGCTGCTAAAACAAAACCAAGGCGTGATTGAAAACCATCGCGAGATGTAGAAGATGACATAATAAATTTTAATTATTTTATAGATGAGATAAGTTTAGGTGCGACAAGCTTACCGATATAACAAAGCTGAGTAAAGCGGTGTAAAATATTCCCAAGCGATTTAAAAATGCTAATTTGTTACAGTTAAATGATGATTTTCTCATTACAATTTATGCTATTATCTCGAAAACTTTTTAAAAGAAATTACATAGAAGAGCCTATTTTATGCTTCAATTTGAAATAATTCCCGTAACGCCTTTTCAGCAAAACTGCACTTTATTTTGGTGTGATGAAACCCAACAAGCAGCAGTAGTTGATCCCGGTGGAGATATAGAAAAGGTTATTGCTGCTATTGATAAACGTCAATTAACGTTAGCTAAAGTTTTTCTAACTCATGCACATATTGATCATGCTGGCGCAACGAATGCGTTGTCAAAACACTATGGTGTTGAAATAGAAGGGCCTCACAAAGAAGATCAATTTTGGATAGATTTAATTGAAGAGCAAAAGCAGCGCTTTGGTTTTACGGATGCTGAAGCGTTTACGCCCGATCGGTTTTTGAATCAAGGCGACACGGTTAGTTTTGGTAATATTACTTTAGAAGTCTATTTTTGCCCGGGTCATACTCCAGGTCATGTAGTATTTTTTCATAGAGAATCTAAACTTGCGCAAGTAGGTGATGTATTGTTTCAAGGATCTATTGGTAGAACAGACTTTCCTCGAGGTGATCATGCCACGTTAATTAATTCTATTCGCAATAACATATTTCTATTAGGCGATGATGTCCGTTTTATTCCAGGTCATGGCCCTATGAGTACTTTTGGACAAGAGCGCCGCAATAACCCGTATGTTAGTGATCAAGCTGTAAGTGCAAGGCAATAATATGGAAAATTTTGTTTTACGGGCGCAAAGGCGTTTAAAAAAGATTGATTCTAGTAAGTTATTTCAAGGATCGATTATTGCAGTTATCTTACTGTCAGCTTTATTAATTGGTGCCAAAACTCATAATTTATCAGCTAATACTGTTGCTATACTCGCGCTATTGGATCTTGGGGTTACTATTTTCTTTGTTATAGAGATTACTATTCGCTACCTTGCCGATCCAAATAAAAAGCAATTTTTTCACAGCGGTTGGAATATTTTCGATACAGTTATTGTCATTGGTAGTTTAATTCCTGCGGGTGGCTCAGGCGTACTATTAGCTCGCTTGTTGAGGGTCTTTAGAGTATTACGTTTAGTTTCTATGGTGCCAGAACTAAGGTTACTTATTAATGCGCTGCTCAAAGCTATTCCTAGAATGGGGTATATAGCTTTATTGATGTTTGTAATTTTTTATATTTATGCGGCAGTGGGGAGTATGTTTTTTCATCCAATAAACGAAGTGTTATGGGGGGATGTTTCTATTTCAATGTTGACGTTGTTTCGTGTTGCAACTTTTGAAGATTGGACCGATGTAATGTATGAAACTATGGCTGTGTATCCATTTAGCTGGATTTATTATTTAAGTTTTATCTTTTTCACTGCGTTTATTTTCTTGAATATGATGGTCGGTACTGTACTTGAAGTTATGAGTCAAGAGCATGAAAATTATCGAGCAGAGCAACATGGTGAAACAGGCGATGGTGGTGAGCCAGCAAGCAGAGCTCAAATTGATAAGCTTGAGCACGAGTTAGCAGAAATTAAACGTTTGTTACTGAAGAAGTAGTTGAAAAATTATTGTAACTTTTGATAGCGCATTAAAATACTATCCAAGTGATTGGCAAAAAGTTGTCGATCACTTTGGCTTAACGCGGGAGGCCCGCCTGTTTGTACGCCGCTAGCACGCATAGTATCCATGAAATCGCGAATATTAAGCCTAGATTTTATATTTTCTTTGGTAAAAAGCTCACCTCTTGGGCTTAATGCTATTGCCGATTTAGTGATTACCTCATCTGCTAGTGGTATATCTGAGGTGATAACTAAATCATTCTTTTCTACTCTTTTTACAATTTCATCATCGGCAATATCAAAACCTGATGCTACCTGTACAAAATGAATTACGCGTGATGGAGGGGTACGAATGTGGTGATTAGCAACTAATGTTGTTTGAATTTTTGTTCGTTCAGCAGCCTTAAATAAAATCTCTTTTATCACCACTGGACAAGCATCAGCATCTACCCAAATTTTCATCAATCCCCCTACGTCTACTGTCGTCGCCAGTATTAAATAATATTTCGTCTTGATATGATAGCGTATTATTAGGGCTCATAGGATACTTCTTTGTCAAAAATAGCAAAGCATTCAACTAAGCATTTGATAAATCCATATCACGCTCAAATATGGCAAACTGTACAACTTATTCCACAAGGGAAAGTCGCTTGTTATGGACAAATAGCGGATTTAGCAGGTTTGCCTGGTAGGGCAAGGTTAGTTGGAAAAGCCCTAAGTAAAATACCTGAATGTGGCTGGCAAGGAAAACCAGTACCTTGGTATAGAGTAATTAACTCACAAGGAAAAATTTCGTTTCCTAGCGGTAGTGATTACTTTGAAAAGCAGAAATGTCTTTTGCAAGATGAGCAAATTGTTGTGATTGGTAGTAGGGTTAAATTAAGTAATTTTCAGTGGAAACCTGATTTAGCTGAACTACTACTTTCGTTGGAGTTTTAAAATAAGACTATACTCTATTGTTTGATATTAGAGACGGTTAATACACTCTTTAGTGCTATATAACCATTAATACTGTGCTTTTTATGAACAAATGACTCAAATAAATTTGACTTGCTACGAAAGAGTTAGTAAAACATGCGTAGCAAAAAATTTGAGTTTAATTCAAACTCTTTTGCTTAAGTAATAATCAAAAAAGATCATACCTTGAATTTAAAGCATTTTATTTATGTAAATGTTTTATTTTTTTGTGATATTTTTTATTTATTATTAGATAAATAAACAACTTTATAACTCATTCTTGACAGTTTGTTTGTCATTTGTGATTATTGATAAGTTGTGTTCATTAAATGTTACATATAAAAAAGTTATATATATAAAATAAATTACATAAAAAACGATAAATTTTTATATTTGCGGTAACAAACGTTTTTGTTATCAAAATTTAAATAGCAATTGGTTGGAAACTATGTCGAAAGTAAGTAAAAAAAGCCTCATCGCCACGGCAATGGTTGGCGCACTAGCACTAGCAGGTAGTAATATTGCTGTTGCTGATGCATTAACAGATCTTCAAAAAGCTGAAGCTAAAATATTTAAGCAATCAGCTAAATCACAAGCGAAAATCAACACTATATACGAGCAAACGCAAGATCTTCTTGCTGAATATCGTAATACTGTTGATGAAGCTGAGGTTCTTCGTGGTTATAACGACCACGTTCAACGTATGGTTGATGATCAAAAAGCAAATATCGCATCATTGCAAAAGCAAATTAATGGTATTGATAAAATTAAACAAGGTGTTGTACCACTAATGTACAACATGATTGATACCTTAGAAAAATTTATCGAATTAGATGTTCCTATGAACATTGACCGTCGTAAAGAGCGAGTTGCTAATTTACGTGACGTTATGACTAACTCTAACGTAACAACGTCTGAGCAATTTCGTTTAGTGCTTGAAGCCTATGAAATTGAAGCTGGTTACGGTACGATTTTTGATGCTTATCAAG
>JADGDH010000080.1 GCA_016745015.1 Colwellia sp. | reverse complement strand
CTGGTTAAAAGTAAAAGATCAACGCGACAATATTGGTTGGTTAAGTCAAAATAATTTATTTGGCTTGACAAAACAAGGTAAAAAAATTGTTCAATCAGAGCTAACATTAACTGATTTTCAACATAGAGATTATGAAGCAGGTGTTATGTATGGCGACTTTGAAGGTGCAGACTTTTATAATATTTATTTAGGTTACACTTTGTCACCTGTTTTTAGTGCTGAAATTTCTGCAGGTAAAGCTCTGGGGAAAATTTCAGACAGCGACTTGTATGAGGTTATGCTAATTAGCCAACCATTTCCCGAATTAGTTGTTATTCCATACGTAGGTGTTGGTGGTGGTATTATAAATACCAAGCCGCATAGTGCATTAGCAGATTCAGAAAATAGGCAAGATACTTTAATGAGTACAGCCATAGGTCTAAAATATCATTTAGCCCGTAATTTTTTATTACGCGCTGAATATAAATATTCCTTAGTGTTAACAGATAGAGATAACAATGAAGAGGTTCAAGTATGGAAATTAGGTTTCAGCGTGTTTTTTTAGTCGCTTTAATGATAGGGATGTTACCTATATTGAGTGTCAAAGTTTTTGCATTTGATACAGTTAAATCTGTTCCTTTTAACGAAGTAAATGCTTTTTTATCCGTAGCCCTTTTAGATCAAGAAGAAGGTGGCGCTACTATCGATTCTAGCGTAGGCGATACGGTGACAGCAGATGTAGAACGCCGTGAAGTACTAGAAGATATGCTAGATAGCGAAAACTTTGAATTTGGTGTTCAACTTGGTCTAATCTCTATTGAAGATTTTGAAAGTAACCTTTGGGTTAGTGGGCATTTTTCTTATCATATTAATGAATATTTTTATGCTAAAGCTTTATACGGATATTCAAAAGCAGGAGAAACAAGTTTTGAACGGCTTGCTAATGTACCGCCACTGTTAACCGATGAGCAACGAAAACTTAGCTATTATGGTTTGAATATTGGTTACAACTTAATGCCAGGAGAAGTGTTCTTAAGTAAAGATCTTGCTTTTAATAGTATGTTTTCTATTGAAGTAGGAGGTGGAAGTACCGAGTTTGCGGGAAATAGCCAGTTTACGGTTAATGTTACTGCAAACTACCGCCTTTTTTTAACTGATTGGCTAACGTGGGATATTAGTATGAGTGACTATGTTTTTGATACGACCATTACGGGTAAAAGCAAAACTACCCATAATTTAAACTTCACCACAGGGGTTGCTTTTTATTTTTAGTCGCTTAAGTGGTTTCTTGCTGTAAATACGCTTAAGTTGCTCTTAAGTTAGTTAAGCAATAACTAAATCGTAACAAGGTTGAAGTATTATCATGATAAAAGTAATGAACAAAACAATGAAAAAAATATCGTTAAGTAAACAAGCATTTAATAGCATTTTAGCAAAAACAATCGCTATTATTTTACTTAGCAGCACCTTAAAAGTTGCTGCACTAGACATAGGTCAATCAGCTCCTGATTTCACCTTAAAAAGTATTCAAGGTAAAAATCTAAATTTAGCTGAGCAGCGTGGTCAGATTATAGTCATTAATTTTTGGGCCTCATGGTGCGGGCCTTGCCGAAAAGAAATGCCTATATTACAAACATTTCATAATAAATATAAAAACCTAGGGGTATCAGTTTGGGGAGTTAACGTTGAGCAAGAAAACCAAGCAGGGCAAGATTTTCTTGCTGATCTCAATTTAAGTTTTCCTATTTTTTTTGACAGTAGCAATACAATTTCTGCTGATTATCAAGTAGAAGCAATGCCAACCACTGTAATTGTTGATAGAAGTGGCAAAGTTAGGTACGTATTTAGAGGCTATAAAAATGGCTATGAAAAAAAATATGCTAAAGCTATCAAAACGTTAATTAGGGAATAATAATGTTAGCAAACTATTTAACTCGTTCTCTACTTGTTGTTTTTTTAATAAGCTTATTCGGCTTAGCGGGGTGTGCGCAGCCTATTGAACCTTGGGTAAAACCTTATGAAAGGCAAAATTTAGCTGATCCTATTATGCGTACTAATCGTCATCCTATTGCTAATATGCACGTAGCTCATGTTTATGAAGCCCGTGAATCGGCTAGAGGATCAGAGGTTACGGGGGGAGGTGGCTGTGGCTGTAATTAACTCCACTAAACTTATTTTAGATTTGGTTTCATGTCTGGTTTTATATCTAATTATAGGCTTGTTATTTTCTCTGTTAACTCAAGCTGCGGTACTAGAAGAAGATAGAGCGGATGTGCTTTACCATAGTTACGATGGTGGAGGTATGAAAATTGATGGCCCCGCAATATTATTAAGAAAAAAAGCGAGCGAGTCAGTGGCTCTTTCTGCCTATTATTACGTTGATACAATTTCTTCTGCTTCCGTTGACGTTATGAGTACGGCCAGTCCCTATTCAGAAGATCGTCAAGAAGGGCAGCTTGGTATTGAATATCTTCATGAAAAAACAATCATGGCCTTTAGTGTTAGACAAAGTGATGAAGATGACTATTTAGCCAAGTCAGTCAATTTTAATGTGTCTCATGACACTTTTGGTGACTTGACTAACTTAAATATAGGTTTTGCTTTTAGTGATAATGAAATTAAACGTAATGGTGATGAATTATTTGAAGAGCAAAGTCAGCAGTATCGTATTCGTGCAGGCATTAGCCAAATATTAACTAAAAATTTATCAATTGCTTTAAATATCGAATCAGTTGCAGATGAAGGTTACCTTAATAATCCTTATCGAACCGTGCGATATATTGACTCTTCAGTTCCAGCAGGTGTTGGTTATCAATCAGAAGTTTACCCTAATACTCGAAACTCGTTTTCAACAAAGTTGTCGGCAAGTTATTATTTGCCTTATCGTGCCGCGCTGTTTCTTCATTATCGTTATTTTTCAGATAGCTGGCAAATTGATGCTAATGACATTGAATTGAGTTATCGACATCCTTTTGGTAAAACAGTAGAGCTGGAATTAAAGGTGCGTTATTACCAGCAAAGCCAAGCAAGTTTTTATAGTGATTTATTTCCTTATCAAGATGCACAAAATTTTTTAGCACGAGATAAAGAGCTGAGTGATTTTGATGATTTAACCTTAGGGTTAGGGGTTACTTACTTAATTCCTAAACAATTTTCAATAAGTGATTGGCGATCTGAAGCTTCAATTCAGTGGGATTACATCACATTTAACTACAATAATTTTAGAGACCCAACAGAAGAGGCTGCATTAGGTGAAGAACCACTATATGGTTTTTCTGCACATGTAATCAGAGCTTTTTTTAGTGTCTATTTTTAGTGTTGTCTGGATTAATGGTAGTAGGTAATCATAATGAATAAAGTTAATTTTATAGCAAAAATGAAAATATTAGTACTTTTGCTAATCGTTATTAGTGGCAGTATGTTGTTTATGCAAAAAAGTCATGCGCAAAAAAAGAGTGTCCCAGAAACAAATATCTCTGAAATTAACACACTAGAAAAAAATATCTCACCGCAAACAACAAGCAGTGAATTAAGTAAAGAAGTACAGCAGTTAAAATCTCAAGTGTTACAGCTTAACCGTGAGCTTTTCATTCTTGAAGAAGATTTACTATTTCCTGCAAGCACTCAAATTTCCATTTTTGTGTCAGTAGATATTGGTCGTTTTTTTAAATTAGATAGTGTTGAAGTTAAAATTAATGAACAAGATGTTGCTGGTTTCTTGTACACAGACAGGCAAAGAATAGCGCTAGAGCAAGGGGGAATACAAAAACTTTATTTGGGTAATATTAAGTTAGGCACTCATCAGCTTACCGCTATTTTTATTGGTTTTGATAATGAAGGCCGTTCAATTAAAAGAGCGATAAACCATACTTTTGAAAAAGAGGATGATTCATTAATGATTGAATTGAAGCTTATCGATAATACCCGTAACTATAGAACACAAGTTGTGGCTGAAGAGTGGGTGTTATAGTTCTGTGATCAAGCTACGCGTAATTACCAGGCTGCTTATATGTGTGTATATCAGCACTTATGTAAGTGTGTTAATACCATTAACAAGTTATTCAATGAATGTTGAAGGTCAACAGGAATATCCTGTAAAAACAAACTTACAGGCAAAATACTATCAACAAGCACTGTATTATTACTTTCAGGGTGATTATTCAGCTGCGTTGAATATTATTAGTGACAGTAAATTACGATTAAGTGCGCTCGATCAAACTTCACAACTTTTTGAGGCTGGGCTGCAAGTAAATATGGGTTTACAAGAGCAAGCCAAACAAAACTTACTTTCATTTGATAGCATATACAGGGAAGGAAAAGTACGGTTAGAAAATAAAGCTACAGTTGAAAAACAATTAACAAATAATAAACATAAAGAAAAAGCGAGTGAACTTTTAGTGTTAGCGTTACTTTCACTTACGGAGCAATTTATAGAGCAAGGAGATATTATTCAAGCGCAACAAACCTTAGCAAAAGTTCCTCAAGTCACTCAACGTTACTATCAGCAATATCACGTATTAAGTCAATTGGCTTATTGGCCTAAAGAGCCTGATTTATTGCCATTATCATTACAAAAAAATAATGAAAACAATCATAATGTTGATGCTAATTTAAATGATGCTGTTTATAAGTCGCCCTATATTCAGTTGAATAAGGCTTTACGGTTTATTGAAGAAAATAATTTTATAGAGGCTATTAGCTTATTAGAAATAATTAAAAGTAGACGCTGGCAAGCACCCGAGCAAACTTTTTGGCAGCTACTCTTTGTTACGGATAAAAATTTTTCATTAGAAAAACAAACTGAAGAAGAGTTACAAAATCAAGCTATCAATGATTATGCTCGATTATTATTAGCGCAGTTATATGCGCAACAAGAAGCGTATGAAAAAGTTTTTGTTGAGTTGAAAACTTTTCCTCAACAAAGCCCTTATACAGAGCCTGCTTTATTTTTGTTTGCTTTTTCTGCGCAGAAAATTAAGCAACATACAACCGCTTTGAGTTTGCTTACCTTACTACATGAGCAATACCCATACTCACACCTTGGGTGGCAAGCAGGTCTGCTTATGGCCGAACAAATAACGGAACAAAAGGGGTTAGCGCAGGGGGGGCAAGCTTACCAAAATGTTGAAAAATTCTTTTTGGAACGCATTGACGAACTTAATCATTTTAAAGAATCTTATGTAGCAAACTCTGATTTATTATCTTTTTCAACAAGCCAAACAACAGTCATTTTAGGGAAAACGCCTAACCCCCCTAAAACGTCTAAAAACTATTTAGAAGCACCGCGTTATGCTCCAGAATCTATATGGTTACAGCAAGCTATGTATGATGCTTCTATTAGTAGCTTGTACCAACAGTTATCTGAGCTTACCGCATTAGAGCAGCATAGTCAGAAATTACAGCTTAAGAATGATTGGGTTGCTGAAACAATTAAGTTAAACACCCAGAGAAAGGCTCGAATAGCTGCTTCTCAAAAAGCGATAACTCAACAAGGAGTTTATGAAAAACTATTAAAGAAACAAGAAAGCTTATCGACACTATTAACGCTAGCATTATCTGACCCTCAGCAAAATGGTTTTGCTTTTGCTAATGAGGAAGAGCAAGCGCTGCTTGAACGCCTGCATCGTAGTAAAGAAAATTTATCGTATCTAGTTGATCATAGTGATAAAAGTGAGCAGGCTAATATTGATGATTACCAACAACGCTTAACTCGTATTAATTCAGTTTTAACATGGCAGTTAAAGCAACAATTTCCTCAACGTGCTTGGCAGCATAAACAACAACTTGCAACGCTTGAGCAAAACTTAAAAGATTTAGAAGTTTTGCAAAATAAAGTATCACTTTTATCAACAGAAGCATCAAAAGGACAAAACACTTATTCGTTGTCACAGCTTGCTAGTCGACAAACAGAAAAAGATATACAAATTAACCAACTTAAAAAACATCTTAAGCAACTAAAAAGTAAAGTGTCTTTAAATATTCGTATTAAGGTTTCTCATTATATTGATGAACAACGCATTTTATTGACACAGTACGTATTAACTACGCGCAGTGCTATGGCAGGTGTACTAGAGAAAATGTCAAATAATGACAAAAAAATTGAAGACCAGCTTAACCTTGACGCTCAAGCTGTTAAGGAGCTCGCACTATGAGCTTGCACTCTTTACCTGTTATCGAAAAACCCGTTATTGAAAAGCCTATCATCGCAAAATTATTTTTAGTGCTTAGTCTTTCTTTTATTTTCTTGTCTGCTTGTCAAAGTACATTTGAGCCAAGTTCGTCTGACAAAAGTGCATCGTCTCAACGAGCTACGCTGGCTGATTTGGCTAATGAACAGATGGTCAAGGAGCTAAAAAAACAATCGAACATTACTGAAAATACACAGGTGATGAGTAAAGCGCAACGTTCAGCAAAATTGTCTGCATTATATCAAGATATTTTAGCATTAGAGCCTGATCAAGAGGTACGAACAAAAATTGAATATCGATTAGTACAAATTGGTACACAAGCTTATGAGCAACATGATGATACACCAACACAGTTGGAAAGTAGCTCACAATCCTTAACTACTCTTGTCGCTTCCTATCAGGCATTATTAGCTCGTTTT
This sequence comes from Colwellia sp., assembly GCA_016745015.1. Lineage (GTDB taxonomy): Bacteria > Pseudomonadota > Gammaproteobacteria > Enterobacterales > Alteromonadaceae > Colwellia. The sequence continues at coordinate 6,853 of JADGDH010000080.1, read as the reverse complement.
CCTAATAGAGCAGAAAATGAAGAGATTCATTATCAACTTGCCAAGGCTTTAGCTTTACAGGGAAAGCTAGATGAAAGTTTGTTGCAAATAGAGGTGCTATTAGCAAAATATCCTAACAGTAACTATGCAGCCGAGTTGCACTTTAGACGAGGTGATATTTATTATAATTTGCAATATTACACTAAAGCACTGATCGCATATCAAGCGGTATTGAGCTCAAAAAATAGTACTGAATATTATGTTAATAGTGTTTATATGTCAGGGTGGACATTGTTTAAATTAAACCGCTTGCCTGAAGCGGATGAAACATTTTTAACACTATTAGACCATATTGTTGAGCAAGAAAAAGTACAACCTTATGAAGATAGCTTTAGCTTTGCTTCACTAAATAGCCGTTATGTTAGTTTAGTGAGTGACATTCAACGGGTGTTAAGTGTTTCGTTAAGTCAGCAACAGCAAGCAAAGTCACTGGTTGTTTTAGTTAATACTCATGAAAAAAAGCAACATAAGCAACAAAATCAAAGTTATTTGTACCTTTATCGTCACCTGTTATTTAAAAATTTAGCAGATTTTTTGCTTGAAAATGGTTTGAAACATGATGCTGAACTTACCTATCAAGCTTATTTAACTTTAGCGCCAAATAATATTTGGGCAGCAAGGTACTCATTGGCATTGATTGAGTTATACCGACAGCAAGGTAAGTATCAAGCAATACGTGCATTAAAAATTAATTATGTGCAACAATACGGCTTGCAAAGTGAATTTTGGCTACAAGGCATCACAGCAAGCCGTGCTGATATTATTAATGAAGAGTTGTTAATGATTGAGGTATTACCTAATTTATTAACGTTTAGTTATCAGCACAGCCGATACCTGTATGCACAAGCACAGTCTGAAACGATCGCGGTAGCGAAAATTCAAGCGTTTGCGAATACGGCACATTGGTTAGGTATATATTTATCACTTGCCAAGCAGCCACAAGCAGCAGAACAGGTAAGTAAACTCGAGTTAAGCCAAGGTTTGCTAGCCGACGAGCTGTTATATGCCGATGCGAGTTTTGAAGCCCAGCATTATCCACAAGCTTTAAATAGCTATGAGTATATTGCCTATCAGGCACCAATAACCTCTGTGCAGTTAAACTCACTGCGTAAAGAAGCAGCCTATGCAACCACGTTAACTATTCGTAAGATGTTAACGTTACAGAAAAAAGAAAAAAATAAGGCAGCTAGTGAAACAGAGAATAATGTAGAGCAAACTTTATTTTTAGCTCGTGCTCGTTTGGATAAAATGTTTATTGAGAATTATCCTGATGATGGAAGAGCATTAACTTTAGCGGTTCAACAAGCGCAATATGCCTTTGCTAATGAAAACTATAAAATGATGCAATATTACACTAATTTTATTTTACAGACTCATGGTGTTATAGCTCGTACTTATGCCAATGCAGAAGGGGTGAAAAAACCAACAAGCCAAGTAATAAATCATAATGAAATTTCAGTTAAATTATCAGGAAAAGCTCGAAAAGAGGTACAAATTGCGAGCCAATTACAGGCCAATAATTTATATCAACAAGGTCAATATGCTCAGGCTGAAGTAGGTTACAACTTGGCGCTTAACTATGTTGTTATTAGTAGTGAACTTTGGTTAAAAATGCGAGAGTTGTTAGCTGCTAGTATTTATTTTCAAGGGAAAAGTTTGGTTTTATCACAGCCGTTAATGGCTGTTGAACATTATTTACGTTTAGGTAAACAAGTTCCAGAATCAAGTTATCGCCTTAGTGCTCATTTTGATGCGGCTAACTTATTGATTGCTCAGCAACGGTGGCAAGAGGCCATTGATGTTTTATTAGTTTTTCAAAAGCGTTATCCAAATCATGAGTATAGTCGCTCAATTCCTGCAAAACTGGCTCAATGTTATGAGCATTCACAGCAATGGGAAATGGCTGCTACACAGTACTTGGCTATTGTCGCTTTAGCAGGAACAGAGTCAACCGAGTTGCAACGAGAGGCCTTGTATAGTGCCGCAGAGCTCTATTTAAAAGCAGGTAATCTAGATAAAGCAATTAGCACTTTTAGAACCTACGCTCATACTTATCCTGAACCTTTTGATATAGCACAAGAAGTACGTTTTAAAATGAGTGGTTTTTATCAGCAAACCAATGAGTCAAATAAGCAATTTTATTGGTATCGAAAAATCATTAAATTTCATGAAGAAAAATTTACCTTACCCACAGAGGTAGTGAATTCTCGTGCTCTTTATTTAGCCTCTGTGGCCGCTTTAGGTTTAGGTGAAGCGCACCAGCAAAGCTTTAAGCAAAGTAAACTAACACTACCACTAAATAAGAGTTTAGCGCGCAAACAAAAGGCAATGAAATTAGCCATTGGCTACTATACAAAATTACTGTCATTTCAATTAGCTGAGTTTGTGCCACAGGGTACTTTTAATTTAGCGCAAATGTATCGTCAATTAAGTCAAGATGTTATGTCTTCACAACGACCTAAAGATTTAGATGAGCTTGCTTTAGAAGAATATGATTTATTATTAGAAGAAATTGTTTATCCTTTTGAAGAAAAAGCAATAGAAATTCATACCAGTAATGCTCAACGTGCTTGGCAAAATGTTTATGATAAATGGGTTGAAAAAAGTTTTTCTGCATTAGTAGAGTTAGAACCCGCTTTATATGATAGAAGTTACAAGTATAGTAAAACTGATAAAAAGGAACGTGATATCGATGCGGTTATCACCTTACATTAATTTTTACATGGCTATTTTTATGAGTATAACTCGCTATAACGCTACTTCTTTAATGACTTTATTGTTATTAATGTTGTTGATGCCTGCCTGTAGTAGCGTACCTAAAAAAAATGGAAGTGCTGGTGATTTGCAAGGTATGAGCAAAGATATAACTGACTTGGTGGAATTGCCCCATAATGCACAAATAAAGAAAATTCAAGCGGTTAATCGTATACAACAGCCAATATCAACTACTAAAAATGCTTACCTTGAGCAAGAGGCGCATTTAATGAGTGGCGTACCTGAAGACGTTATTGCAACGTATAAGCAAGCACTTGTTTTAATGGAGCAACAAAAATGGTCAGCAGCAAGTGAATTATTTGATCAGGTTATTGCCAAGCAAGCTAATTTATCAGGAAGTTATGTAAACCAAGCGCTTATATTGAGAGAGTTAAGTAAACAGCAACAGGGTGCTGCGCAAACAGAACAAGCTAAAATCAAGCAAGCTGAGCAAGTAAGCGCGAGTGAAATATTAATAGATAAAGCGATTAGTGTTAATCCCCTTAACCCTTACGCTCAATATTTAAAAGGGAAAATATTACAAGAAAAGGGGCTGTTTGAACAGGCAGAACAACATTATGCTGCGGCATTGTCTATTTGGCCTAATTATACTCAGGCGCGGTTGAGTATGGCTATTTTACTCGAGTTGTATCGTGGGAAATTACTTGAAGCGTACCCTCACTATACTGCTTATTTACAACTAAAGGTGGACGATAAGCAAGTGCTACGTTGGCAGGCAGCTTTAGCAATCAAAATTAAACGAGCAGGTTTAACTCTACCTGTGCAGAAAGGGGAATAGTATGAGGTGTGTGTTTAGCAAATACTCCGATTTTATTGCAAAAACAGTGATGTTTTATACGCTAATAGTAATGTCGTTGCAGGTAGTGGCAATTGAAACAGAGACCACTGTGGTTAAAAAAACTAACCCATCAAACAAGGCACCTTTAGTTATCAAAAGCCAAGTTAAAGGTTCACAAGAACAGCCCAATGTTACTTATATTATGCCATGGCAAGGAATTGAAAAACCTATCAGTATTGAAGGCAACAGACAAAAAATTGTATTACCTCATTTTAAACCAATTAACCCTAAGTTATTTAAAAAGCAGGCAAAACTTTTTTATAAGGTAAATTCAATCAAACCTAAATAAGTATTTTTAAATCAATGAAATAAGTAAGTTAGACACACAGATTCAATTAAAAAAATTAACTCACTCAATACTAATTTAGTGTCAAAGTGAAGCTTAAATAACGCAAAAAATAGAAGGAAAGAAATATGAGTTTTATCGACAGTATCGTTGCATTTTTACAAAATGGCGGTTCATTTATTTACCCTATCGCCTTGGTTTTAGTTGTGGGTTTAGCAATAACAATAGAACGCTGGTTATATTTAAGCTCAGCACTAAGAACTAACCAAAAAGCATTAGTTTCATTGCAGAGTGCATTAAAAATAGGTGATATTGATGTGATTAGAGAGCAAGCAAAAAATAACTCTGCGCCAGTGCTTGACGTATTAGAATCAGGTATTGCACGTTTATCTACAGTCAAGCGCCGAGAAGATGTTGAATATGCCATGGAAGAAACGATTATGGAATATATGTTGCGTTTAGAAAAGCGTACACCGTATTTAGCGACACTAGCCAACATTGCAACGTTACTAGGCTTGCTAGGTACTATCATGGGATTAATTGCTGCTTTTTCAGCAGTAGCGAATGCGGATCCTGCAGAAAAAGCTAATTTGTTATCATCAAGTATTTCTGTCGCGATGAACACCACAGCCTTTGGCTTAATTACCGCTATTCCCTTAATTTTATTTCATTCAAGTTTAATGAGCAAAACGGCAACAATTGTCGATTCATTAGAAATGGCGGGTATTAAATTGCTCAACTCATTGTCTTTTGGTTCTGTAGATTCTAACCGAGGCTAATATTATGAGACTTCGTCGTCGCATTAATACGCAAGAGGCTGAGTTAGATATTACGTCATTTATGAATTTGATGATTGTGCTGGTGCCCGTATTGTTATTGAGTTTAGTTTTTTCTCAGGTGCGTATTTTAAATCTACAATTACCTATTGCTGCGCAAGAGCAAGACCAGCAAGCCTTAGATGAACCTAAAATCTTAGAATTAGTGATCAACCAAACCGGTTTTGAACTAAATTATCCTAGTGGTATTTTATTGAAGAAGTTTGAAAAAACTGAGCAAGGTTATAATTTTTTGCTGTTATCTAAGTATTTACAAGACTTAAAGTTAACATTTCAGCAAAATGATATTGAAAAAAATGATATTTTAATCTTGTTAGCACCAGAGGTTGATTATCAAACTATTGTGTCTGCTATGGATACTGTTAAATCTTTTAAAGCGGTTGTTGCGGCTAATCTTGTTGATGCTCAACTGTTTCCCGAAATATCTCTGGGAGATGCACCTGAGGTTATTTTACCAGTACAAAATGATGTACGAGTTGATAAAGAAATTAACACTGGAGATAAATTATGAAGCAGTCAGCAAGAGCCAAAAGGCTTGCGAAGCACCATAAACGCTTTAGTAGTACTTCTAAGTTAAACCTAGTGTCATTAATGGATATTTTTACTATCTTAGTGTTCTTTCTTATTGTTAATCAATCTGAGGTTCGCGTATTAGAAACAACCAAACAAATAAATTTGCCTGTTTCTATTGCAGAAGAATTACCTAGCGAAAATGTGCTGATTACCGTACTGAATAACAGTGTTCTGGTACAAGAACGTTCTGTATGGCAGCAAGATGTTGCTTTAAATGAGTTAAATAACAATCCGCAGGTTGGTAGTAACCAGGTTGATAGCAATAATGAGCAGTTAATTGATGCGCTTAAAACAGAGTTAGCTTATTTAGCGGCAAAGCGTCCTCAATTGAGTGAGTCAGAACAAGAGAAGGGCAGATCAGTGACTATCATTGGTGATGCTGCTGTACCGTATCAAGTGTTAAAACAAATTATGGCTGCTTGTGCAGATAGTGACTATAGAAACATGTCTTTAGCCGTAAAGCAAATTGCGAAAAGCACACAAAATGAGGGGTAAATAATGGCAACAACAACTTTACCTAACCACGTGAGCTTTACTCACAATGCAAGTTTTAAAAATTTTTATGATTTGTTTAAACCAAGCAAACAAGATAAAAAATTCACTACAATTTTAGCTGTGCTATTTACGCTATATTTTATAATTTCTGTAATAGTGCCTTTTTTAGAACAAGTTAAAGTCCCACGAGCCGTAAAAGAGCAAGTACCGGTTCAGTTGGCTAGAATTATTTTGAAAGAAAAAAAACTACCTTTGCCAGAAAAACCGAAAGAAAAGGTAATTGAAGAGAAAAAAATTGAAGAAAAACCAGAAGACTTACCAAAAGAAATGAAAAAAGAAAAGGTTAAAGATGAACCAATAAAGCCACCAGCACCTTTATCGATAGAAAAAAGGCGAGATCTTGCTAAGCAAAAAGCAAAAACATCAGGTTTAGCTGCCATGAAAGATGAACTTTTTGCAATGCGCGAAGCCTTTGAGGTTGTTCCAGTTGCTCAAACTACCTTAAGTAAAGAAAAATCATCAGAGACTAAAATTAAACGAAAGTTACTTGCAGGTGAAGTAAACAAGCAAAGTACGGCATTAAGTGCGAAGAAAACCTCACAAGTGGTTAATAGCGATGAATTAAGCTCTCGTAATACCCAGCAAGTACGTCTTTCTGAAGAAGAAGTGCTTGCAGGTACTGATGTAATAGTAGAAGAGAGGTTGGCAGCAAGCAATTCAGGACAACGTTCTGAAATGTCATTACGTCGAACTTTAGAGGCGAATAAATCACGCCTTTATGCTCGCTATAATAGAGCATTGCGAAAAGATCCTTTTTTACAAGGAAAGGTTTTATTTGAAATTGAAATTCAACCAAATGGTAAAATCAGTAAGGTTAACATTAAATCAAGTGAACTCAATAACGCTAAATTAGAGCGGCAATTGTTAATGATTTTACGAAGTATTACTTTTCCGGCAGAAAATGTTGCAACAATGGTAACTATTTGGGCCATTGATTTTCTACCAAGTTAA
>JADGDH010000079.1:5964-13683 GCA_016745015.1 Colwellia sp. | reverse complement strand
CACCTGTGTGGCATGTTAATTACCCGTTTTGACGGCCCCAAAGGAGAAGTTTTTCGCAAAGAGCAGGGCGATAAAGTATTTAAATTTTGCTCGACACTCGATATGTTTAGTTATTATTTAGATCCTGAAAATAAGCGCAATGTTGCTCAAATGCTAGTGCATGATATGAGCAAAATGCCTTGGGGAAGTGAAGGCATTGATGATAAATACTTTATTGATGCTAAAACGGCATGGTATGTAGTAGGTTCAGAAAAAACAGGTGCAATGGGAGCAACGCTGGCAAGCTTTAGCCAAGAAAGTGATGCAAAAGCTTTTGCAAAAGAATTTGGTGGTCAGGTAATCAGTTTTAGTGAAATCAGCCTTGATACCTTGATGTAGGAAAGTTTTTTATATGTGCCCGTAATTTTTTAGTCGCCCAATCGTAATGGCTAGGCATGGCAGATACACAATAACTACCAAGCGAGGTAGTTCCTGTCCAATTGAAGAGCTTTTTGGTAAAAAGCTCTTCGGTCGAGAATGTTTTCACTAAGGCTACTACGGCTTCGTGACTTATTTTAAGCTTTTCCTTCGCGTCTTTAAGCTGGGTGTCTTGATGTTTTTTACAAAACTCTACGTTCATGTCACCGTATGTTTTCCAGTTGTATGGCTCAGGAATAAACGGTGATTTATTTCCTGCCACGTTAGCATTAACCCAGCGTAAAAGTAATTGATGCCACTCGTAAAGGTGAATAAGTACATCTCTAAGGTTTTTGTCTCGTTTCCAATGTGCTTCCTTTTTTTTCAAGTCGTTTGAAAAATCGAACTCTGTATTTAGTGCATTCTCTGACATTGAGTCAATAACTTGCCATAATTTTTCAAAATTTTTATTTGCAGAATTGACTAAATCTTCTTTTGTTGTAGGCCTTGCCATTTTAAGTCTTCTTCATTTTTATAAGCGCCTCGCCCATTACTTTATGAACTGCGTTTATTCCTTTTAGGGGGCGAATCATTACTTTAAAATCTGTTATTTTTCCGTCAGAGTTTAATGAGATCATATCTACGCCATTGACTAAAATTCCATCCAGTTCAGTTTCAAACTCCAAGAGCACAAAGTCTTTATCATAAACTTCACGTACATATTTAAAAGTATCGTTGCATAATGTTGTAGCTGCAGCAGAGAGATACATTTTGGTTATCTCTTTTCCTTCTTGAACGGTGTGAACCACTGGAGAATGCATTTTTGCATCGTCAGCAAGAATATCATCTAGCAGATTGGTATTTTTTGTTTCTAGCATTAAGTGCCATTTTTTTATTGCTTCAGGAATCATTAATCACCCTCTTGTTAGTTTTAATATATTCTTTATAGTTAACAGAGAACTTGTTAATCTAAGCTAAGTTCTTTTATAACTTTTTGTTTAACATGTTTAAAATACTTATTTCATTTATATTGTTCACTATTTTATGCGCTTGTTCAAGTGTTCAAGAAGTAGGTGTTGTATACCATGATAGCTTCGATTTTTCAGCGGTACAAAGTTATAGCCTTTACGATAGAAACTCTGTATTTACAGACATACAAAGTTTATTAGACTCCCGTCGTAATACGATAGAAATAGCTATTGAAAAGGCTATGGCAAAGAAAAAATTTAAGTATGTAGAGCCTGAACAAGCTGATTTGATTATTACTTATCACATGTTTAATGGTAATCGCAGTGATTATTCAAAGTACAATAAAGCAGTACATTTTTGTCAACATTGCTTGCGAGCAACTACCTGGAAAACTGATAATATATATTCAACACTTACTCAAGGTAGTCTTATTTTAGATTTAGTTGATCCTCATAAACAACGCTCAGTTTGGCGAAGTATTTATTCCCTAGACATTGATGAAAAAGATAATAGCGCTAAACGTAATAACAAAATTCAACAAGCTGTTATCAGTATGTTGGCACAGTACCCAACCGCTAATGCTAAAAGTAGAACCATTAACTAATACTCTTTTTAACAAGAGTAACAAAAACATTCAAAAAACTATTCAAGGCGCAATTCACTGTTTATAATACTATCCGATGAATTTTATACGCAAAACCACATCTAAATTAAAATGTAGAGAAAATTAATATGAACTTTCCCGAAGATGAAACAGGCCAAGTATTAGCAGAAATGCAGCAAGCAGGCATAGATCTTAGTGTGACTCATGATGTGGTGTTTTTTCATTTATTTGAACAACAATCTCAAGCACAAGCAATGGCTGATTTTATTGAACAAAATATGACAGCAATAAAAGTGAGTGTTCATCAAGATGAAACACCCAATGTTTGGGATGTTGATTGTACTGTTACTATGCTGCCAAGTCATGATGCTATAGTAAAGAAAGAAGCAGACTTTGAGCAAATAGCAACAAAGCTTTCTGGTTACAGTGACGGCTGGGGAATCGAAGCTTAAGTTTACACTAAGCCTTATTTTATCAAATTTATGCAGGCCTTTACCCTTAAGAAATATAAAGTTTATTTAACGATAGCAGCTGAATCTATCGCGCTTTCTCTTTGTCAACGTCATGGCCAACGGTTTAATCGTTTGCGGCGCTTTTTCAGTATTAAAATTGTTAGAAATGCAGGTGCTACTGTTAACCTAATTGGTAAAATTGATGATGACACTGATATTTTAATTGCAAATCACCAAAGTATGACTGATATTTTTGTATTAGAAGAAGTGATAGGTAATGAAGCTCGTTTTGTAGGGCGCACTGGTATTATGGATAAGTGGCCTATTTCTCGTATTGTTAATCGCGTAGGGCATATTACTGTTGATCAACAAGACAGAAGAGCAATTATTAAACTACTTAAAGATGTGCGCGCTTGCAAAGGTAAAAAAGTAGTTATTTTCCCTGAAGGTACACGTTCACAGTCTGGGAGTATAGAGCACTTTGAAGGTGGTACTAAGCTTATTGTTGAAAAGCTTAAACTTAAAGCGCAACCGATAGTGATCAAAAATATTTTGTCTATTTATAATGAGTCGGCTAAAACGGCCAAAAGTGGCATTGTTGAGGTTGAAGCTTTACCAGCGATTACTGTTGAAGACGGTTGGTATGATAAAACTTATCAAGATATGAAGCATATTTTTGAGCAACACCAATAAACGCTCACAAAAATCCTGAGTAGGCTATTGAAGTTGTTTGGCTATATTCAAAATACTTACTTGTCTCTGTCACTAATATGAAATGCAGGTAATGAAACTTGCCAATAAATAGCTGCTAACCTTAAGGATAACGCCCCTAATACAGCAACAATAGTCGCTTCATTTTCAGGCCAAGCTAAAAAGCGCAACCCTACAAATAAACAACCACCTAACATGGCGGCTAAAGCGTATATTTCTTGTCGTAAAATCATTGGAATAACATTGCACAGTACATCGCGGATCATACCACCTGCAACAGCTGTAATGGTGCCCATAACAATCGCGACAGAAAAGGGAGCCCCTAAAGATAATGCTTTTTGCGTACCTACTACAGCAAATAGAGCTAATCCAAAAGCATCAGCAATAAGTAAAAAACGTTTGGGAATACGTTTGGGCTGACGCACTAAAATAATAGTAAGCAGTGCAGTGACTAAAATCACATACAGATAATAGGGCTGAACCACCCAGAAGACCGAAGTTTGCAGAATAATATCGCGAATAGTACCACCGCCAATTGCGGTAACAGCGGCAAGTACTACTACGCCGAACGGATCTAATTTATACCGACCAGCCATTAGCGCCCCAGAAAGAGCAAATACTATGATGCCAAAAAGATCTAACCAGTATAAAAGTTCATTCATTTGCTAACGAATATTTAAACTAGTGAGTAGTTACACTGTTAACAACGGGTAATTTTGCTTCAAGCCAGCCATTCATATCTCCTGTTAAATGACGTAAATCACTAAAACCATTCGAGCTAAGGATATTTTCAGCAATACCTGCACGGTAACCTGAACGACAATGAACCACAACTGTACTATTTTTGTATTGTGCTAATTGACTTAAGTTGTCTTTAATTTCGTCGTGACTCATATTAATAGCGCCAGCAATATGACCTTGATTATATTCATCTTTAGAGCGTACATCTAACAGTACAATATTATTATTAGGTGCTTTAAGTGCCGCTAAAAATTCTTGTTGTGAAATTTGTGGTGTTTCGCCTGCGAAAACAGCAACGGCAAATAAACTTAATACTAAGGTAAATATACTTTTAATTTTTAACATAATTAATTCTCAAACTAGTTGTTAGAAGTAGTCAGTTTACAATACATTTTATTTTTTTACTATATATTAGCAATAACTAATTCAATGCTAACTGCTATTAATAAAAGGATTAACAAGCTAAACCATACTAGGTAATTTACTTTATTATTTGCATGAATAATATCAGTAGCTTGTGGCTGCCTAGCTAAATCATTAAAGCTAATTTTACTTAGTTTAGTATTAACGCCACCTGCATTAGCATACATAGCGACACCGCCAAGTTTTACTTCTAAAGAGAGTGCTAATAGCAATAAGGCAATATTATTATTTAATTGAAAAAAGTGCTTCTTACTTAACCGCCAAAATAGTAAAAAATTTTTACCTACACAGCTAAAAAGTAATAACAGTGAAAATATTCTCACAGGTAACCATTGCAGTATATTTACTATTGATTTGCTATATAGACCAAAATGGCTAAATTTTTCAAGTTTACTATTCCAGCAATAATGTATTTCCAGTAATAGCCTAAATAATATTGCGGCTAAAGGCCCTGCAATAAAAAAAATAATCGCAACCGTATACCCTTGTTGCAAAGTGCGCAGTAACTTCATTTCAATAGCTGCTTTGCTCAAGCCTAAGCTAGATAAAGGATTAGTTTCTCTTAACACCCAAGGTTTTAGGGTTTGTTTAGCTAAGTGGTTCTGTTTAGCAACAATAGCTTGAGCAATAGCTTTGTTAATTTTCGACAAGCCAAAGGCACCCATAGCAAGGTAAAGTAAAAATGCTTGCCATAAAAAATCCACTTCAATAAATGCTTCAAATAGCCATAAAATTATCGCAATAGGCGCTAAGGTAATTACAATAGATACTACCCCTGAGATAGTTTGCTGCCGTGGACTGTTTTGTGGTTTATTTACTTTATCACTGAGCTTTTGGCAATAAAATTGAAAAAATCGCAAAGGCTCATGGCGAATAAAATGACTGACAATTGTTTTACTTAATATCACAGTGAGTAATATCAATAGTTGGTAACTAAAAGAAGAAAGCGCAGTAAAGTCAGTCATTTTATGGCTCTGTTATCAGTGAATGTTTATCATCAATGAATATTATAGAAAACAGATTAGTTAAGTGTTTTACTTTTAAGCGCATTCAGCATGTTAATCACTAATTGTGATGAATTAACTGAAGCTGTTTCTAAATATTCATCAAATGAAGTAGGTGATTCTTTACCTGCAATATCAGAAAGTGAACGAATAATAACAAACGGTACATCAAATTGATGACAAGTATGGGCAATAGCTGCGCCTTCCATTTCTACAGCAGCCATGGTGGGAAAGTTTGCACGAGCTTTAGCTATATCGTTGTCTTTTGTCATAAAAGTATCACCAGTGGTAATCAAGCCTACCATGGTTTGAATGTTTCCTAGTGTATCAACACTAGCCTTAGCTGCGGTTACCAAAGTTTCATGGGGGATATAAGCGGCAGGGTTTGCAGGTAACTGCCCAATTTCATAGCCAAAGGCGGTAACATCAACATCGTGATAACGCACCTCTGAACTAACGACAATATCACCAACTTTTAGACTAGGATCAAAACCACCTGCAGAACCTGTATTGACAATATAATCTGGCTGAAATCTGTCAATCAGTATTGCTGTTGCTAGGGCTGCGGCAACTTTACCAATACCAGATTGCACAATAACAACCTTATTATTGTCTAAAAGCCCTTGATGAAAAGTGTAACCTGCGTGTGTGCTTGTTTCACAATTTGCTAATTTGGCTTTTAAAATAGCAACTTCTGGCTCCATAGCGCCAATAATGCCTGCTTTCATTTCATTCTCTTTAAATTAGGGGGATATGAGGTTAAGGGGAAAGATTATAGCTTGAAAGCCTTGGTATTATAAAGCAAGAAAGGATATTACCGCTCGCTATTTAAGTTCAGCGAGAGATTAATATCCTTTTATAAAGTATTGCTAATCTTTATTAGTAATGTTTAATGATAATACTTAATGAGGTAGTGCGGCCACATTTTGTCCTGATAGCCGTCCTGAAATTTGTGGTGATAATTCAGCTTGTGCCGCAGCAGGGCTTAGAGCGCCAGCCTTTTTTGAGCGAGCTTTTATCATGGGTGCAGGGATAATTTTTCCTTTTACTTTAGGTAATGGTGAACTATTACCTAATAAACGCGAATTAATACAAGCTCGAATTTCATCTAATGTATAATTGGCTTTTACTTTTATTCTAAGGTGTGGAACAGAAGCGGCTTCAAGTGCGCCACTAACAAACCAGTCTTTTTTAATTTTGTAACCTCGTCCTTGTGTGTCAACTAAATCAACAGCACCTAATAATTTCATTGAACTACGTTCACAAATAACAAAATCTAGGTACTTACCTTCGGCATTCGCTGCTGCGCTTTGACTTGCTCGGTTAGAAACACCATTGCGAATAGTGACTATATCAGACAGTTTTACCCTGTTGATAATACGGTATTTATGACCCATTGCTTGTTCAAGCAAATTCTGAAAGTTTTTTTCTGCAGGAGTAAAAACAGCCATTTTACTATCAAAGGGGAAAGGAAAACTGTTGTCATTTAAACGGCTTGCTAAGACACCAACAATAACAATTAGGCTGATTAAAGCAAATAAAATAAGTTCCATAAACATCTCCGGCGATTCAAATTCTTGACGCTTTACTCATTAATAGAGATAAAGCGATTACTTAATATAGATTAAGCAGAATTTGTGCCAAAGAGCTTTAGTAGCGGGAGATAACCCTAAGCTGCTGATTAAAAACGTAAAATCATTGGTTATGCGCTTGGGTATTTATCCTTTAACGCTGCGTATAACTGTTGTTGAAAATCATCAGCACCAACGTCAAGCGTGTTAACTAAATTAGCTAATACTTCGTTGTCTTCCTCACCGTGCCAAATTTTAATATAGCTACCTTCTTTATAGCCATGATCTTGACGGAAAAAATTCAATGTGTTTTTACCAACATATTGACGAAATAACTCATCTAAATCCATATTCATTAATGACATACAGTCAGCTAACGACTTAGCATTAAAGGCTTTATCAGTAACAGCACTTGATGCTAAGCTTTCTAATGCAATCTTAAAGTCATTTTCTGCTGTCCCTTGATGAAGCTCTCTAGCAAGCTCTCGAGAAATCTGCTTAACACTATCCCCTGTCATTAAGCGTAAACTTAAACCAAAGTGAAAAATATCTACTAGTTCAAGTTGTACTTGGGCAACGTCAATTTCTTGATGTTTCCACCATTTCCAACCATGGTGATCTAGCATTTCAGCACACTCAACCCAAATAGCGCGATACCATTCGTAGCCATTGCTGCGCCAAGTTTCACTTACTCGTGAGTTCATAGCGTCTTGCATGGTTAGCATTTGATTGATTTGCTTCTGTGCAGATGACAGGGCAGTAGATAATTGTTCGCTCATTTTATTCTCTGATAATTTAATATGACAGGCTCATTTTGCCTAACCTTAGCTAGTCTGACAAGTGTTTGC
>JADGDH010000079.1:3188-5864 GCA_016745015.1 Colwellia sp. | reverse complement strand
AACTTCTTTCTAACCATGGCGCGATAATTTTTTGGGGTTAAGGATAAATTTTTCTTAAATAAACGGGTTAAGTGCCCTTGATCTTGATAACCAACATGATAGGAAATTTCTTGAATAGTTAAATTACTTGAAGCAAGTAATTCCTTAGCAGCTTCTATACGAAGTTGTTGCCAGTATTCGGTTGCTCTGACTCCAGTAGCCATTTTAAAGCGGCGAGTAAAAGAGCGTTGACTTAAACCAAATTGCTCTGATAATTCAGATAAGCTCAGTTCACTGCTTAAATTAGTACGTAACCAAAATTGAATTTGTGTTATTAATTCATCGGGGTGCCGGTCTACCGCACCTTCTAAATAACGTTGCTCTTCATAGGGTTTTCTTATTTCATGAGAGAAATTACGCTCGACATTTTGTGCAGCTGCACGCCCATAAGTTTGGTCAATAATATGAACAATAATATCAGCTAAAGCATTCAAACTTGCTGCACAATAAATACGTTCTGACTGAGTGATAAAAAAATCAGGCTTAATTTCAACTTTTGGATAATCGCGCTTAAATTGCTCAACATAGTGCCAATGGGTTGTAGCACTATGATCATCAAGCAAGCCAGACTCAGCCAGAAAACAAACACCTGTACCTGCAGCTATTAAGGTGGAGCCTTGTTGCCAGCAGTGCTTTAGCCATGCTATTAATCTAGTGTGTTTTTTCAATACAGGTCTAGGGTTTCGCCATAAGCTCGGTATTAAAATAATATCGGGTACATAATCCTCATCATTAGCAAAACGGTCTAACGTTATATCAGGTAAAAATTGAATACCAGCGCGCGAGATTATAGCTTTGTTTTCTTGGCTGACCAATTGAGTATTCAACCTTACCGTTGATTTATCATACCGACGAGCAAAGGCCTCACCCGCTAATAACATCTCTAAAGGCAAAGTTAACCCTGTAGCGAGTACATGTTGATAAATTACTAAGCTTACCTGCAACTGGTTTACCTGTGAGGTGTTGTTTTTATTTAAGGGCATTTTTTATCTAAATAATGATATTTTTGGCCATTATGGCATATTTTATGGCTGCTTATACTTATTATGTTTTTTGTTCTAGCTTTAAACTAACCCATTATATTTATTACTTTATATTAAATTAGGTTTTTCATGACATCATCATTACCCGTAATAATTGGCATGGGCGGTATTAACGCTTCGGGTCGAACATCATTTCACCAAGGTTTTCGCCGTATCGTTATTGATAAAATTAATGCACAGGCGCGCGAAGAAACGTTTGTTGGTTTAGCCAGTTTAATGAAGTTAGTTTCCTTACAAGACGACCAATTAGTCGATCAGCAAGGAAACGCCATTGCTGCTAATGAAGTGGAAGCTAAACTAGGACAACAAATACTTGATGGCACGTTAATTAGAAAAATTGAGAAAAACCACTTTGATCCCGATGCGACTCATTGGCACCAAAAAATGCACGTTAGCCCTGTAGATGCTATTAACAATGGAAAAATTTGCTTTGAATTACGCGCCAAAGAGTTACCACACCCTTTACCTCATGCATGGCAAGTAACTGACTTAGGTAACAACAATGTCAGTGTTGAAATTCCAGAGCACTTAACAATTACTCATGACGCTTATCGCGATAACCCTGTTAAAGCCGCAGGGCAAATGCCTACAGGGTTTGAACCAGGGGCACTTTATAATAGTCGTTATCAGCCGCGCGGTTTACAAGCTACTATTTTTGCAGCTACTGATGCCATTTGCTCAACAGGTATAGAGTGGGATGCCATTATAGATAAAATCAATCCTGATCAAGTGGGTACATACTCAGCTTCTGTTGCCGGACAAATGCAACAAGAAGGTCTTGGTGGATTATTAAAAAACCGCTTGTCAGGCTCTCGTGTTAGCACTAAACAGCTTGCATTAGGTTTAAATACCATGTCGACCGACTTTATTAATGCTTATGTTACTGGCAATGTTGGCACAACATTTTCCTCATCGGGTGCTTGTGCCACATTTCTTTATAACTTGCGATCTGCAGTGCAAGATATACAGGCAGGACGAATTCGGGTCGCTATTGTTGGTAGCTCTGAAGCACCAATTCTCCCAGAACTTATTGAAGGCTTCGGTAATATGAACGCCTTAGCCAATGAAGAAGGGTTGAAAAAATTAGATAATAGCGATAAAGCAAATCATCGCCGTACTAGCCGTCCGTTTGGTGAAAACTGTGGTTTTACTATTGGCGAAGGAGCACAGTTTGTTGTGTTGATGGATGATGCACTTGCTGTTGAAATGGGCGCAAAAATTATGGCGTCAGTCGCCGATGTTTTTGTTAATGCCGATGGTTACAAAAAATCAATTACCGCACCAGGTCCAGGTAATTACATTACTATGGCTAAATCAGTGGCATTAGCCAAAAGTATTGTGGGTAAAGAGTCATTACAACAACGTAGTTTTATTTTAGCGCATGGTTCAAGTACACCGCAAAATCGTGTCACTGAATCATTAATTTATGATCGTATCGCAACAAGTTTTGATATTACCAACTGGCCTGTTGCAGCACCAAAAGCATTTGTTGGACATACTATTGGCCCTGCGAGTGGTGATCAAATGGCAATGGCACTAGGCATTTTTAATGACAACATTATGCCTGGCGTAACTACCATTGATAAAGTAGCTG
>JADGDH010000079.1:0-3088 GCA_016745015.1 Colwellia sp. | reverse complement strand
AGAATGCTCTGTTAAAACAGGTTAAAGTGAACGCTTACTGAGAAATTAAGATTTAATTGATTTCTCTTTTTTTTAGAGTAAAATATAGCTAAGTTTAGCTAAGCTATGAAGGTGTTGTATGCAAACTAATATGCATGAGGCAAAAAGCAGATTATCCCAACTTGTTGAATTGGCAGTATTGGGAGAAGAAGTAATCATTGCTAAATCAGGAAAGCCAACGGTTAAGTTAGTTCCTTGCAAAGCCCACAAGCCAAGATGTTTTGGGCAATTTAAAGGCGAATTTGTTACGTCTAAAGACTTTGACTCAAAAGAAACAAATGACAAAATAACCGATATGTTTGGTATATAATGAAAAGAATTCTATTAGATACACACGCACTAATTTGGTGGTTTAATGGTGATGAAAAATTAGGTATAAATGCCAGAGAACAAATTTCTAACCCAGAAAATAATATTTATGTTAGCGCAGCGACAGTTTGGGAAATGTCCATTAAACAACAAATGGGTAAATTGGTCGCTCCAGAAGATATAGAATCAAAAGTAGAGCAGGCTGGGTTTAATTCATTACCGATAAGTTTATTTCATGGTCAACAAGCAGGAAAATTACCTTTACATCACAAAGATCCGTTTGATCGCATGTTGATAGCACAAGCCCAAGCAGAAGGGTTGCAGATATTAACGAAAGATGAACATTTTCCTGCTTATGGAATTAGGTTAATTAATGCAAGCAAGTAAATAGGAATATAAAAACATGCCGGTTTGCCATAACCTTATTAAGAAGCGTTAAAGTGAAAACTTTAGCGTCTCTTTTTTTGATGTAAATTAATTGTTTTAGTCAGTGTTTGTGGTTTAGTATATTAACTTTTAAAGGACTAAATACCTATATTATGACCACAACAAAAAGCACACGGTTTGATTTTATTGAACAATTAGCATGGTGGGAAGGACAAATTAATGCCAGTCATTTAATGGCAAAGTTTAATATAACGCGCGCTTCAGCTAGTAATATTCTCAAAGAGTATCGTGCTAAATACCCTGACAACCTTACCTATAACGCATCAACTAAAGCTTGTTTACCCACAAAAACTTTTACAGCTCATTGTGACTTGCACAAATTTGACTTTTATTTGAATGCCATAGCCTCTGAAAATACCGATACAAAACTAACCTTATGTGCTTTTGAAGTTGCTGCGCCACTTAGAAATATTCATGCCGAACAAGTGCGTCCTATACTTAAAGCTATTAGAGAAAAACTTGCCATAGATATTGGCTATATTTCTCTTTCAAGCCCCGATTACCTAGACCGAATTATTGAACCGCACGCATTAATTTTTGATGGTTTACGTTGGCATGTACGAGCATACTGTCGTAAAAATCAAGCTTTTAGAGATTTCGCTTTATCACGCTTTAATGGTCAAGCCGTGTTTGAAGGTAAAGCAACTCATTCAGCCGAACAAGATCAACGTTGGCAAACCCTTGTTGACGTAGTAATCCAACCTGATCCACGTTTAAATGCCAAGCAACAAGCAATAATTGCCAATGATTTTCAAATGCAAAAAGGCATAAAAACAATCAATACCCGCGCTGCTTTAGTTAATTATTTACTGCTGCGTTTACGCATTGATGGTTATAAAAACACTCCAGAAGAACAACAAATAATACTGACACCAGCGTGCCAAAAAAGCATTAGCCAATACCTACCTCAGTACTAATAATGGTCAAGTAAAAGAACACAACCTGTAAAGTTTTTTTACATGTTAAATGTACAGTATTGAGCATAAATAAAATGAGGAGTAACTTAAGTAAAACACGGAGAGGTTAACCTTATGAAAAACTTATCATCAAGTGACTTAAAAGCTATATTACATTCAAAGCGTGCAAACTTATATTACTTGGAATATTGCCGAGTGATGCAAAAAGATGGTCGAGTTTTATATTTAACAGAAGCCTTGTCGAATAAGAGCAAAGAAAATTCATATTTTAATATCCCTATTGCCAACACCACCGTATTGCTATTAGGTAACGGCACCTCAATAACTCAAGCAGCAGTGCGAATGCTAGCACAAGCAGGGGTATTAATTGGCTTTACCAGTGGTGGTGGAACACCATTATTCATGGCAAACGATACCGAACAACCAATAGAATGGTTTACCCCACAAAGTGAATACCGACCAACAGAATACCTACAGGGTTGGATGAAATTTTGGTTTGACGACAGTAAACGCCTATCCGCAGCTAAACAATTTCAACAAGCCAGAATTGAATACCTTCACAAAATCTGGGGTAAAGACCGAGACTTAAAAGCCGAAGGCTTTACCATGAACGACGCAGGTATTGAAACAGCACTAACACGCTTTAACGAACGTATGGCAACTGCAATAAAACCTTCAGACTTACTACTTACTGAAGCACAACTCACTAAATCTCTTTACAAATTTGCTGCCAACACTACAAAAACCACAGGCTTTACCAGACAACATCAAAGTACAGATCTTGCTAATGACTTCCTCAACCACGGTAATTACTTAGCTTATGGCTTAGCAGCAACAACGCTTTGGGTATTGGGTATTCCGCATGGCTTTGCAGTAATGCACGGAAAAACAAGACGAGGTGCATTAGTATTTGATGTTGCCGACTTAATAAAAGATGCCATTGTATTACCATGGGCATTTATTTGTGCAGCAGAAAATAATACCGAGCAAGAATTTAGACAACAAATATTACAAGCATTTACCGACCATAAAGCACTTGATTTTATGTTTGAGCAAGTGAAGAAAGTAGCGCTTAGTTATGTTGATTTTAAACAAGAAAAAACACCAGAATAGTTATGGAATATAAAAACCAAATACTGTATTTTAATACAGTTAGCTGAGTTGAAAGAAAAGGATTTATGAAAATGAACTTGAATTCAGTGGATAATAAAAGCCGTAAAATTGAAGTACTTGAAACAGCTATTACGGTTGTTTCTGTGTACAAACAAGATTATATCTCACTAACCGATATGTTAAAGGCTAAAGATGGCGACTTTTTTATATCTGACTGGCTACGTAACCGTAATACTGTTGAATTTTTAGGTATTTGGGAGTCT
>JADGDH010000222.1 GCA_016745015.1 Colwellia sp. | reverse complement strand
CAAGTTACATTACCAGAATTTCATTGCGCAATGACTTATGCAGTTGTTAATCTACCCATATCAAATAAAATCCTTAATAAGGTAGAGATAGAGCTAAACGCAAGCGACCCATACAACCCACTTTATACCTATTTAACCGAAATAATTACTCGAGCATCTAAACACTACAACTTGAATAACGGCGCTTTAATTGCTAATGGCTTAGTACCCATTGTTCGATATAGTATTCACGAAATAGTCTCTCGCATTGGTGAATTACAAATGCTTGGCTACAATCCAGAACAAAATCCTTGTGGCATTATTAGCAAGTGGAATGCTAATGAACTAGTTGATAATGTAAAGCTTATCTTTGTGGCCACAGGTGAAAACCAAACCGAGCATGGTTTTGGCCGCTTTTTAAATCAGATAGAGCAAGCACTAGAATTAATCGCTACAGAGCTAGAAATGGATCCAAATGAAGAAGAGATAATTGTCAGGTTTCATCAGCATGTTGCTTATAATTTTTAAAAATAAACATAAGTTAGCAGCATAAAAACTGATCTATTTTAATTTTATTATTTTTCATTTTGTGGTTTTTTTTTGCAATTTTCGTTGCAAAGTTCGTCTGTGCATAGATAACTGCCGAGCTGTGGCTGAAATATTACCATCATTTGCTTTTAGCACTTGTTGAATATGCTGCCATTGTACTTGCTCTGCTGAAAGCGTTTCACCATCAACTTCGGCATCAATACTAATATCTGAAGCTTTACTTTCATTAAGCGCCGCTAATAATGTTTGCGTATCAAGGGGCTTAGTTAAATAATCGTCCGCACCTAATTTAATCGCATCTACCGCAGTAGCAATACTTGCAAAACCAGTTAGTAAAACAATACGGCTTTTAGGGCATGATTTTCGTACGGGAGTAATAATATTTAAAGTAGTTTCTTGTGCTAATTTCATATCCAACAAAATGTAATTGGGTTGGTGACGATGACAAGCTAGTAGCGCTTCAGAATTAGTTTCAGCATGCACACAGTCAAAACCATGCTTTGTTAATCGTCGCACCAACGTATTAGCAAAAATAACATCATCTTCAACAATCAATAGTTTTTTCATTATCTTATTGCCTTTTTTAAAGCGGTAAACTTAACGTAACCAATGCACCACCTTGGTTATGGTTAGTTAATGCTAACTTCCCCCCAAGCCTTTCTAAACTAGTATGACTCAACAGTACCGCCATACCTAACCCTTGTTTACTACTTACTGGCTTTACGCCAAGTTGTTTCAATTTTTCTAAGGTAAAGCCTAAACCGTGATCTCGAATAATAAGCTGCCAATTAGCATTGTTCACGCAACTCGTTAATGAAATGTTATACGAATTATTAGCTTTAGTGGCCCGAACAGCATTATTAATTAAATTGATAATGGCAGGCAGTAAAGCAGCATCTGCCATTACACTAATGCTTTCTGGTTGTAGCTCAGACAATTCAACAGTTATTTCAGGGTGATTAACACGTAAATTTTCTAGCACTTGTTCCAATAAGTTTTTAACAGTAATAGCTGTAATAGTTTGCTCTTTAATATCGAATACCATCGTGCGAAAAGCATTAAGGCTATCTGTACAGCATGCTAATTGGCTTTGCATATCTTCAATAATATCATTACCAGGAAAGTCCTCTTTAAGTTCATCTGCAAGTAACTGCACTGTAGCAATGGGAGTAGCTAACTGATGGGTGATTTGCGCAGAAGCTACGCCTAACGACGTTACTTGTTCTTGCTTTAATAAATTCTCTCTATAAGCAGCAATAGCTAATTCTCGTTGATTAATACTGCGCGCCATTTTACCTACGACCAGAGCAACCACTAAAGCAGAAAATAAAAAATTAATACCCATGGCAATAAAATGCCCTTGCATATTGCCATGCATTACACTCATAGGTAAAAACCATAACAAAATGCTATAAGAAGCAATAGCCAAAAAGGCTACTAACGCTAGCCAAGATGGAGGCAATGTTACCGCTGCAATAGCAATAGGAATAAGCAGTAATGATACAAAAGCATTAGTTGCTCCACCACTAAAAAACAACAACAATGACAAAAACAAAATATCTGCACAAATTTGTATTAACAAAGCCAACTGACTAATTTGCTGCTTATTTTTATAAAAGGCGAAACTTACTAGCGTAAAAGTCAACTCCAATACAATAACACTAAATAAAGGTGTCCAAGGAAGTTGATAATTCAATGCTAAATTTACAAATAGAATTAATAATAATTGCAGAGCAATAGCTGCGCTACGCAAAGCAAGTACTACTTGAATTTGATTATTTGATTTGAAATTTGCAGTAAAATTATTTATTTTAAAAAATGCTGACATAAATTGTTGATAGCTTAGGTCTAGGTAACTTAATAAGAATAAGATAGTATATTTATCTGATCTGTATATTTTTTAATATTACCTCTATTTTTAATCCATGTAATGAACAAAATCATAAAATGACCAAAAACATCAATATTAGCGACAATAGCAATCAAAAAATAGCCACTTTAGCAGGAGGCTGCTTTTGGTGTATAGAAGGAGCTTTTTCTCAAGTTAAAGGAATACTTTCTGCAACCTCTGGTTATATGGGTGGACAAAGTAAAAACCCAAATTATGAACAAATTTGTACAGGTAAAAGTGGTCATGCTGAAGTGGTGCAATTAGTTTTTAATCCCAAAGTCATTAGCTATCAAGATATTTTAGAAATATTTTTTACCCTACATGATCCAACACAGCTAAACCGCCAAGGTAATGATATTGGCAGCCAGTATCGTTCTGCTATTTTTTACCATGATGAAAACCAAAAAAGTAGTGCTCTAAATATTATCAATACAATGACCGAAAGTGCTATGTTTGATCGAGAAATTGTTACGCAACTATGTTCCGTTGACACTTTTTATTCAGGAGAAAACTATCATCAAAATTATTTCAACAATAATCCTGAAAGCCAGTATTGCCAAGCAATAGTGTCACCTAAACTAGCTAAGTTTAGGCAAACTTTTGTTAATAGACTTAAATAATTACAACTATTATGCGCATTAAGTTTTT
>JADGDH010000221.1 GCA_016745015.1 Colwellia sp. | reverse complement strand
TTATGGTGAACTTGAACCTTATTACGCCATAGTAGAAAAAGAAGTTGGCGTATCTGGCCGCGTAGTTGACCACCCCCATCAAGAGCCACGCTCAACAAATTTTCCTTATCCGCCAATTGCTGAATTACCCATGTCTTCATGGATAGATAAAGCTGCAAATAAAATTGGTTATCATGCTATTCCTGTGCCTCGCGCTATTTTATCTCAACCAGCTATGGGACGAAGAAGTTGTGAATATTCAGGTTATTGTAGCAGTTATGGCTGTTCATCTGGTGCTAAAGGCAGTGGTAGAGCGGCTTTATTAAATAATGCCGTAGCCACGGGCAATTGTACTATTAAGCCGAATTCAAAAGTGTATAAAATTGCCACAGACAAGCAAGGTAAAATTACTGACATACATTATTATGATCAAGTCGGCCGTAGGCAGAAAATTAGTGCAAAAATATATGTAGTTGCTTGTCAGGCAGTTGAAACGTCAAGATTATTACTGGCTTCTAAAGGTGAGCACTTTCCAAATGGGCTTGCCAATAATAGCGGCCAAGTAGGTAAAAACTTGCTTTTCAGTGGTGGCGGTACAGGGCAGGGTGACTTCATTTATCACGATTTATCAGAGCAAAAAGTAACTGAACTTAAACAAGTTGGCCCTTTTATTAATCGTGCTTTACAAGATTGGTATCAAATAAAAGATAACGAGTTTGCTCAAAATTTCACTACTAAAAATAGCGGTATTAACCAAGAAGGAAGCGCTAAAGGGGGCACAATAGATTTTTTGTTTCATCAAAATCCTATTGCTAGAGCCAGAGGCCATCAATGGCAACATGATGAAAATAATAATGAACAGTTAATTTGGGGTGAAGATCTAAAGAAAACCCTAAAACATGAGTTTACCAGCTATAAAACACTGAGGTTTGAAGTGTTTAATGATTGGCTACCCACCGATGATTGCTTTGTGAGTTTAGATGATGAAGTAACAGACCAATGGGGCGACCCTGTGGCCAAAGTACGTATAGGTTATCATGATCATGATTTAGCCGTGGGTGAATACCTCGCTACAAAAGCGGAAAAGTTACTTAGTGCATTAGGTGCAAAAAATATTTCATCTTCAGTGAGTGGCTCTCCTTCAACTAACTTAATGGCTGGTGGTTGTCGCTTTGGTAATGATCCTAAAACTTCTGTGCTCAATAAAAATTGCCAAGCCCATGAAGTAGGTAACCTCTATGTAACTGACGGCTCATTCATGCCAACTGGCGGTAGCGTACCTTATACCTTTACTATTTATGCTAATGCTTTTCGGGTAGCAGAGAAAATAAAATCACATTGGCAGTTGTTAAATAAACAGGCATAATTAGGTTAATTCACAGGTCTTAATTAACCTAACCCTATCGTTGTCATTCCCGTGGTTACTTAATCGGGAATTCATGTCTAATCAGTTAAATACTTTGAAAGTGCCATGTTGACAGGGAGCCGTTTTATTTTAATACCATTTTTTAGCAATTATTCAGGTATAAATTATGATCCATAGTATGACTGCTTTTGCTCGCCATGAAGTAAAAGGTGACTGGGGTAACGCCGTTTGGGAAATTCGCTCTGTTAACCAACGATTTTTAGAAACATATTTTCGCTTACCTGAACAGTTTAGGGGAATAGAGCCATTATTGAGGGAACGTTTCCGCAAGCAACTAAATCGCGGTAAAGTTGAATGTAATCTGCGTTTTAATGAGAACCCAGCAGCGAAAAGTGAAGTTTCTATTAATGAAAAACTTGCTTTACAGCTTATTCAACACGCGAATTGGGTGAATGAACAAACTTTGAATAGCCAGGTAAATCCATTCGAAGTAATGCGTTGGCCTGGTGTTATGGAAGCAGCTGAAGCTGATATTTCTGTTATTCAAGCGGAGCTACTTGCTGGCTTTGATATTGCTCTGAAAGACTTTATTGCCGCTCGTGGCAGTGAAGGTGAAAACCTAAAAGTTATGATTGAGCAACGTTTAGATGCAATCAGTGTTGAAGCGGATAAAGTGCAAGCATTTATGCCTGAAGTGATTGAATGGCAGCGCAAGCGTATAATTGACAAGTTCACTGATGCTAGTATTGATTTAGACTCAACTCGTGTTGAACAAGAGTTAGTACTATTAGCGCAAAAAATGGATGTGGCTGAAGAGCTTGACCGACTGAATAGTCATGTTAGTGAAACCCAAAAAATCTTGAAAAAGGGTGGTGCTCAAGGGCGTCGCTTAGATTTTATGATGCAAGAGTTTAACCGTGAAGCTAATACACTTGGTTCAAAATCAATTAATACTAATGTTACTGCAAGTGCAGTAGAGCTCAAGGTGTTGATTGAGCAAATGCGTGAGCAAATCGCGAATATAGAGTAAATCAAGCTTGTGCTATCTTCTTAATTAATGGGCTTGCCGCTATGGTTGCAAAGATAACATAACTGCACGCGCAACCAATTTGAATTATACGAGTATAAAATTTTTCGTCAGCATCAGCTGTGCTTAAAGTGGCACCAAAAATTAAAATAATTACGGTTGAAAAGGCCATCGCATAAAGTGGAGCTAATGCTTTATCTGAAAATATTATCTTAGCAAAAACAATAACAACTAATGAAAATAACAGCATTAAAAAAATAAAATTAGGGGCAATAGAGAGTATATTATACATAGCGATAGACACTAAACCGCCAATGGCATTACCTACAAGTAAAGCCTTACTTCCTTTCACTCCTGCAATTAAGTCTGGCTTTTGCGCTAACATAGCAATAAAGGCTAGAATTAATACTGAGCTACTTAAATTAAATGAAAAGAAAAAAATCATTACAGGCATAATCATCAATGTGCTTAATAAAGCAAATTTAATGCGAGTTGCTTTATTGGTAATAGTCTTTTCTTCAGATGAACTTTCACCCCCCTTGCTATCCTCTTTGCCTGTTTGTGACTGGTCGGCAATTAATTCATGCATGATCATGGTGATAGCGAGTGAAACGAAGCAGGAAAACAGAAAGCCAACAGTAAATATTTGTGCAACCTCCTGATGCAGTAAACCTAACATAGGGATTACAGTAAACCCCACTAAA
>JADGDH010000078.1 GCA_016745015.1 Colwellia sp. | reverse complement strand
TCAGCACTTTCAATTGCCACATCGGTTCCAGTACCAATGGCGAATCCAACATTGGCCAATGCCAATGCTGGGGCATCATTAATACCATCTCCTGTCATACCAACGATTTCATTTTGGGCTTGTAATTCCGCCACTTTATTTGACTTATCTTCTGGAAGGACCTCAGCAAACACTTCTTTTATACCGACTTTTTTTGCTACTGCATTTGCAGTAGCTCTATTATCGCCAGTAAGCATAACTACTCTGATACCACTGTTTTGTAGCCTTTTGATTGCTTCAATAGAGTCTTCTTTGATTGGATCAGATACAGCTATAATTGCTGCAAGTTTATTATCTATAGCGAGGTACATTGGTGTCTTAGCTTCATCAGCTAATTTTTGTGCTTTTGAGACAAATTCTCCTAAAAACACGCCTTTTTTAAACATCAACTTTTGATTACCGAAGAGTAAATGATGATCTTCAAGTTTTGCCTCTATACCGTGTCCAGCTATAGCTTGAAAATCACTTATATCTTCAGGATCGATCTCTTGTGCTATCGCGGAATCAACAATAGCCTGTGCAAGTGGATGCTCAGATCTGCTTTCAATACTAGAGGCTATCGTTAAGATATATTTTTCTGTATAGGATTTATCAGCAACGAGAATGTCGGTTACCGTAGGAGAACCTTCTGTAATAGTCCCCGTTTTATCGAGAATCATCGCGGTAATTTTTGATGCTGTTTGTAACGCTTCTCCATTTCTAATCAAAACTCCAGCTTCGGCAGCCTTACCTACACCGACCATCACTGACATTGGTGTAGCCAAACCTAAAGCACAAGGGCAGGCAATAATTAGAACCGTGGTTGCAGAGACAACCGCAAAGGCTAACGCGGGATCAGGACCGAAGTTAAGCCATACCAAAGCGCTAATAATAGAGATGATCATAACAACAGGCACGAAATAGGCAGATATAGCATCTGCTAAGCGCCCAATTGGTGGCTTAGAGTTTTGTGCTCTTTTCACCATATTAATAATTTGTGCTAACGCAGTATCTTTACCTACTCTTGTCGCTTTAAAAAGAATTGAACCCGTCTTATTTAGTGTTCCTGCAACGACCTCATCTTCTTCTTCTTTTGCGACAGGCATAGGTTCCCCTGTTAACATGGACTCATCTATCGAAGTGTGCCCCTCTATGACTAGGCCATCCACAGGAATTTTTTCTCCTGGGCGTACTCGAACAATGTCATTTAATAAAACTTGCTCAATAGCAATATCAACTTCTTTCTTATCACGAACTACTCGTGCTGTTTTTGCTTGTAACCCAATTAAACGCTTAAT
This sequence comes from Colwellia sp., assembly GCA_016745015.1. Taxonomy (GTDB): domain Bacteria; phylum Pseudomonadota; class Gammaproteobacteria; order Enterobacterales; family Alteromonadaceae; genus Colwellia. The sequence continues at coordinate 12,828 of JADGDH010000078.1, read as the reverse complement.
TGCTTCGCTTGTTCTTCCTCGCGCTTTTACTTCTAATGCTAACCCTAAATCAATCAATCCGATGATCATTGCAGTAGCTTCAAAATAAACATGCCTTGCCATTTCTGGAACAGCCATGGGAAAGAAAACAACTACCATAGAATAAATCCATGCAGTACCTGTTCCCAGAGCAATTAACGTATCCATATTTGCACTATGATTTACAAAAGATTTCCAAGCACCAACATAAAAATGCTTACCTGCAAAATACATAATGGCTGCACATAAGATCCCTATAAATAACCAAATACCACGTTCCAACGTAGTTTCAACAGTCATTGGGCCACCTGCAATACTATAAATCATCAACGGTACGCCAAGGCCCAAGGCTATCCACATTTGTCTCATTAGACTTGTATAGTATTTTTGATCTGCAATCTCCTTCTCATCTAATAGTTCATCATCACTTGTATCTTCTGCACTCCTTGCGTTGTATCCTATTGATTCTATGGCTTGCACAAGATCCTCTGAATCAACTTCTCCATCAACAACAACAGTCCTCAATGCAAAGTTCATCTGAGCATTTTCTACGCCATTAACGTTTTTCAATGCTGTTTCTATTTTTCCTACACAGCTTGCACACCCAGCTCCATCAATAATCAACTCTTGAGCTTTGGTGTCTTTAATACTACTCTCTATGCTATTCATCATTACCTCCTTGAATTAAATGACAGAGCATATCTCCTGTAGGTGATTTATCAGGTTTACTCTTCCAGTCATCAATTGCATTTCTTAAAACATTCCTCAATGCTAATGCATCATTAAATTTTTTCTCTGTTTCAGCCAATCTATGCTCAACGATTTCCCGAACCAAAGGACAAGCAGTGCTGCCATTATCAGCAACTAACAGGATTTCTTTGATCTCTTCAACTGAGAAATCTAATTGTCTGGCACTAAGAATAAACTTCAGTCGTTGTTGAGCTTGTTGGTTGTAACTCTTATAACCATTTTCAGTATTCTTAATAGGCATGACAAGTCCAATCCTACTGTAGTAGCGGACCGTATCAGGCGTGGTATTCAAGACTTTTGCAAGCTGAGATACTTTCATCCCATCATTCCTTATTCAAATATGTTAACAGGGTATTTCTAAACCTATGTTTAGCTTACAGTCGTGTCTAAGACACAGGTCAAGTCATAATCTAAAAGGATTTAAAAAAACTGCTAAGCCTAGGATGCAATAGCTAACAATGGGAGAATTAACTACCAAAATTAGACTTAACAGCTTAAAAAGGTTGAATCGATATGCGTATTTAAGACGCACTGATCCTAAGGATTAAATGTGAATAGGTGGTTTGAATAGGTGTAGATATACACCTGAATCAGGATGTTCGTTTTGAGAAAGAAATCTCTTACCATTATCAGCGAAATGCATAAGGCTTTGTTCTATAGGCTGAGTTGAGGTAGATATATTAGAGCTAAAGCATCCCCCGATATTGGGGCAAACGCAGTCACCTGCATTACAAGTATCACACTCTTCATGTGCAGATTGTTTATCTACTGACATGCTATTGTGATCGTGCATAGCCATTTGACTAGCAATGTGAGAGCTATTATCAGAAATGATGGGCTTTTTCATGTTTTCACAATCCATTGGCGCATACGAAGCTAAACTTTGTTGACTAAACAACAAAATTATAACAATCGCTATAACACCTCTAAAATTGAACACTATTTATTTACCATAACTTAAATTTCTCACAATCCTCATATTAGCTTATTTCCCAATAATTGTCATGTTTTAGATCAATTAATTGTATTAGACCTAAGTCTTATTTCATGAGTATAAATGTCTTTGCTTTTTTGCACCTTCATTAAACGGTAAACATATTTAAAAACAATATGTTTACCGCAACTATTCAACAGCTATAGTTAAGTTTTTATTCCTTTAAAAAACCTATAATTGCCTTAATATCTTCTTTATTCATCGGATATTTAGGCATAGCTGAAGCCGCATTGTTAAATTTCGGATCTATTAGTTTTTTCAAGACAAACGATTCTCCTTTACTTGCGACGACTCCATCTAATGCTGGACCCAACTTACCACCTTCTCCCTTAATTTGATGACAACCTTGACACCCAAATTGGGTAACCAGTTCCTCTCCCGATTTTTTGGGAGCATTTGGTTTTGTATACTCTTCAGCATTTCTAACATCCGCTGTCAATGTGCTGGCTAAAAAGGCTTCTACAGCAAGTGCTTCTTTGCCAGTCATATGCGCTTTCGCCCTCATATGAGGAATAACCACTGACCACTCTTTCTTAGAATACTCTTCAGCGGGACGTGCATTGTGACAACGAGCACAATTCTCACTATACACTTTGGCCCCTTTAGCGACTAAAGATGGATCATTGACGTGCTGTGCCTTTATTGAAAAAGCACTCGTAGTTAACACAATAATTGTGAACACAAATTTAATTGATTTCATAATGGTTCTCCTTAAAATCCGAAAGCTAGTTGTAAGAAAATTCGGTCATCAGGTACGGATGTATGACTAGCTTCTTCGTTTTCAATTGAAGTACTTTCCGCACCTAGCTTTAATACTGCACTAGGTTCTAACCAATAATTTACACCGTAGTAAATTCGACTTCCGGTTTTCCCTCCATCTTCTTCAAAATCATGTTCAATACTGCCATCAAAATCAGATTCAATATCAGAGTAACGTACAACAAATTCAACAGGGTTTAACCACGACTTACCTAGTTGTCTAGCCTGCCAGGTTCCTTGAATGTACCATCCACTCTTATCGAAGTCTTTAACCCACTCTTCTCCATGCCCTTCCTCTTCGCCTTCTTCCTCTCCCTCGGTTTCAGCGGTAGAGCCAAAGATTTCTCCTCTTACACTGGAGTAACTTCCAACCCAGTTAAAGTCTATGTTATATGCGCTATAATTTAGATCTCCATCGTCACTATACGCCCCACTATAATAAGACATCCCTATTTCCCATTCAGGTAAAAACGCGTAGGCTATTCTTCCCCCAAATGCCATAGAGTCATTGTTATCACCATTTTTTGATTCAATTTCGACACCGCCACCATGGTCTCCTTCTTCCTGGCGTGGTCCGCTTACTGCGTAGAAATCAGTAAATATTCGTCCTGCATCACCTAAGACCCAGGTATTAGCGACATTAATTCCCGTATCATTCATGATACTAGTCACTCCACCTAAAGACCCGTTGCCTCCATGTCCGCCATAAATTCCCGGATTACTCACAGCTTTATTAATCCAACTAGGATGTAAATTTGCACCAAATTGACCAAAAGGCAGTAAAAACTTACCCGCAGTAATAATGGTATTATCATTAAAGAAGTAATGCATATTTGCATATTCAAGTTCTGTTTCAGTTTCCCCTTCAGCATTAGTGCTAAATTCTAACTCTGCTTCGATATGAATCTTTTCAGATAATTGAAACAAGAAAATAGGAACAAACCGTGCAACAACATTATTTTGAATATCATTGCCTTCTTCATCTTTCATATCTGGCTGGTATGCATAAGTTACGTCACCGTAACCAGCCAATGCTAAACGACCAATATCTAAAGCAGAACTTTCTTGTGCGGTAGCAGTTGTCATCAAAGACATTGAAATGGCTGCTGCAACAGCCGATTGGAGAAGTACCTTTTTCATGGTATCACCTTAATATTTTGTTTAGGCGTGAGTTATTTCTCACACTGAGTTAATTTAAAAATAAGAATTAGTTATAGAGCAAAAAGAGCACACTTTGCTTTTAGTCAAAGCCATCTTAGTTTTCATGGTGCTCTAAACTTTTTTGAATTAATGGAAGTCAGTTACCTAAAAATAGGCACACTGATCCCTATTAAGCGAATATTGGAGGGCGATACGGGTTAGATTGAGGTTGCGATATAAAGTTTTGAATTAAGCTTTTATTAGCCTTCGAAATTACAGGTAGAAAACCTGATATATTAATATCTTGAACTAATGAAGAGTTTGCCTGCCCTGTATAATCTGGCATACAATCACAATCTATACAGTGGCAATTATCCATTGTTTTTGAGTCATGATTAGCATGATTACTTTCAGATTTTTCTTGGTGCCCACCATCATGATGATCATGGATATTAACAGTATTGTTTAGAGATGTTAGTGCATTAGAAGTTATGGCCATTTCAGAACACAAATGAATAGCTGTAGCAAATACTTGTCCATTTACAGACAAATATATCAAAATATAAAATAGCCAATTCAAACGTTGCCCCATGGACAGTTTTATCCTCACTAGTATGTTACTTCACTATAAACTTATAGCATATTTATTCTGGTAATATTGATTGAAATCAAGCATTCAAACAATCCCTTAAAATAATTATGGTTACTCTCATTCATCATCCAATTAACCATGTGGTGCAGGTACAGACCAGAGAATTACAAATACGAGAGAAGCAGCTATGAACGCGCTCCCAATGATTTTTAGCCATACTCTCCCTGTTTTATTCTGGTATTTAAGCAATAGCATTATTGTAATTAGCGTCTGGACTAAGTAATAAAGAGCAAATCCTTTAGAAGCGAAGTTAATTATTTCAAAAACATTCGAAGTCCAGACCAAAATAATTGCTAAAATGACCACTAACATGTATCCCATATTAGTTGAAATTTTAGACTTGAGAAGCTCTCTAACTAGACCTCCACCACCGATTGTATCGGCTAGTGCAGCACTTAGTTGGCTTGCTGTTGCAGCAATTAAAAGCAGAATAGGTAAGACCCAAACAGCTTTGCCTAATGTATGGCTAATCGTAGTTTCATTTAATTCAACAATAGGAAATTCTAAAAATATTGGACAGGTTAAACCTATAAAAATGACATATAGTACGATTGCGATCCCTTGTGAATATTTGACTGCCTTTATACGTTGAGTTGCTGAATATTCTGCCCCCATAAAACGAGTTGTTTCGAACCCTTGTGTAACCATCAGCATTCCAGCCAGCATACTAATTATTTCGAATTTACTTAAACTCTGAGTAGCTGAATGTTCAAACCAAGCCTTACCTGTCGATATGTCATAAGTAAACAAAGCAACCAATACACCAACTATAATAGAAAGTTTGATGGTCACAGCATAAAGCTCTATAGCTTCTAAACCCTTCGCACCTCTAATCCAAGCTACAGCCATTATCGAAAGTAATACCGCAGTTGTGGCAACTCTTACAATATACAAATTTTCAATACCAAGGCGGTCAAAAACAAATGCAGAAAACAGACTGATATAAAAAGCGACAGATATTGCATATGCCCCTCCAAGAAACCATTGACCAACCTGTTCTAGCTTTGCAATAGATCCATTAGGGTTTTCAACTAAATATTGCTCAGCATGAAGTATGTTGAAGCGAATAATAGCTCCCAAAGCTAATGAAAACAGTGATAAAACTACAATTCCAGCTAATGCCCACTTTCCCATAGTGGCATGCAGTAGTGGTGCAACAATTAAAAATCCACTGCCAATGATTGAGGCTAAGGGAGTTACGGTCGCCCTCCATTGTTGCGATAAGCGAAATCGTTTATTAAACAAAACTATAACTACAACTAACGAAAAGAAAATTGCAATACCGTTATGCAACATACTTCATACTCCTAAGATTAATGATGTTTATACCAGCCAGCTTTTTTAATGTCATTCCAAGAGGTATTTTGGTGACAAGCAAAACATTCTTCTACAGGTGCTTTGTGCTCCCCTGCAACCTTTGCAGATATCTTTTTAAAATGTTTCATATAGTGGCTAGGTGGTGCCTCATGGCATTGATTACAGTCGTTTGACTTGTTTGATGGGTGAACAAAGGAAGATAGAGACCACTGTTCAGTGTTATGACATTGAACACAATCATCTGAAAACAACCCAAAATGCCTATCATCGTTAGCATGACAAGTAGCACAATTAAGCAACGCTTCTTTTGTACTAACATGCGAATTAATAAGAAGCGGATCCACTTTTCGATTATCCGTTAACATTTCTTTAAAAAGTTTTTGCACTGCCGTACCTTGATCAAACGGGGTATTATCTTCAGGTAACATACGTAAACCTATATCAGAGAGTGCCTCATGGTCCATTGTAGATATGCGTGCTGCTTTTCCTTGATGTTCCATATGACATGAATTACATTCGGCTATATCGACATGAAACAAAGTAGGCTGACGCTGGATTATTTGAGTATCATTGGCATGGCAAACAACGCAATTTTCACGCGTAACCCCCGTTATTGGCGTATGACAACTTTGACAATCATCTTCTAAAAAGGAATGGGCTTCACTTAAATCTCCAGGGATAACGGTCATTTCCCAATTTACATCGGGTAACTCACTCGAATGGTAATAGTGACTTACCAACGCAGCTATAATCACTGCTATAATTCCACCAAAAATATATTTGATCATAACCACCTCAAGCCAAAATAAATTTCAGCAGTTATATGAAAAATTATGAGCACATATAAGATCATGGAAATAGATATATGAAATTTTAACCACCGTTTGAACCAAAGCTTCGCTGTATCATGAATACGAATGCTATATTCAATATCTGATATTGCATCGACCAATCGCAAAATTCTTCTCTCATTGCTAGTTCGACCTAAGCCAAGACTAGATGAAAAGAGTGATGGAGAGTGTGAGTTTAAATCACTTGGAATAGCGTTAATATGTTTCGAACAAAATCGATCATGCAATTCAATTTGTTCATCTTTTAATTCATTTTGTAATTCTTCTTTTAGTTTTTTCTTATCTTTTAATTTTGACGATATTAAGCTAAGTATATATCGTCCAATGAAACCACTAATCGCAACTAGCATCATTAAGAGCACCAATAAAATACCAAGTAAACTATCAAAACGGTGAGCGCTATGTAGTAATCCTATGATTGGTCCTATCACTCCAGCATAGATATGCCAAACCAATAGTGTTGACATAGAAACCTTCTTGGTCACCCAGCTTTTTATTGATTTATTTCTCTTGATCACTAGGTAAATCAAAGGAAAAAACAACAAAAAGGCGGCTATTATTCCGAGCATGCTTCCACTAAAACTGCCTGGAAAACGTGGTGAACTATGCCAAACAAATCCCCCCCATAACACGATCATCAGTAACACTAAACTGGCGACAATTGTCCGTTCTTGATTTGCCATCACTTTATACCTCTACCTTTACAGGGGTTTTGGGTATTGATTGACAAGCTAATACGTAACCATTTTCTTTATCATCATCCTCTAGGCCATCATCAACATCCATTTCTACTTGCCCTTCGAGTAACTTGACTTTACATGAGCCACAGCTTCCTGCTCTGCAAGAGCTATCAATATCAACATCTAAATTTTCCGCAACATCAAGAATGCTTTCTCCTTCGACTGCTTTTGCATGTTTATTTGACTGAGTAAAGGACACTTCAAAACCATTATTAATTGCCTTATCTTTGATATTGGTATTTTTATCTAAATTCCTCTTGATAGGACTTTGTTGTTTATTTTCTTTCTTCACAGGGGTACTACCACCAAAAGCTTCAATTTTCACTCTTTCAGGCATCATACCTAACTCAATAAGCATGTTTTTCATAGCATCCATCATCGGTGGAGGCCCACAGATGTGAGCAGTTTTTTCCGATAGCTCTGGAACAAAGTCGTTTACCAATTGAGAAGTAAATCTACCTTGAGGTCCCATCCAAGCAGTTCCTTCAACTCGTGTCATGCTCACTAAGACATGTAAGTTTTTATGACGAGATTGTAAATACCTTAATTCTCGTTCGAAAATAAAGTCATTTGATGTTCTCGCACAAAAAAGAAAATAGATATTTCCTTTCCAACATGTAGAGGTTAAGTATCTGACAGCACTCATCATGGGGGTAATCCCAACGCCACCAGATACTAAGACAATGTTCTCTTCATTATTTCCGTTGAAGTAGAACTTACCATTAGGTGCTTTTATTTCAAGCGCATCTCCTATGTAAACGTTATCGTGCATGAAGCGAGAGACTAAGCCTTGCTCCTCTCTCTTTATTGTTACTTCAAAATAATCTCTCTGAGTGGGTGACGAGGCAATGGTATAAGAGCGTTTTATTACTTTAGGCTGATTAGGGATATTGAGAGAAAAAGTAACAAACTGACCTGGCTCATAATTGAATGGCAGAGGTTCCCCAGCTAAAGATGCCAATCTAATTGTTTTTACATCATGTGTTTCATTAAATATTCCGATGACATATACAGTACCTTTGAAAACGCCCTTTTTCTTTGAAGCGAAATTTGTAGATTCATTACTAGTAACCAATGCTCCATTCAACTCACTAGAATTATCAAACGTGGGGCTATTGTTTATATTTTCAGAAACTTCTTTCTTATTTTCATTGTCTATCACTTGCGTCTCCTTGACTGGAGCTACCTTTAATTCTTCTAACAGCGCAGATGCTCTTTTCATTTTAAAGGCGTATACCCAAATAAAAACAAACGCAAATAAAAACAAAATGGTCATAACACCAAAGTGAAGTATGCTTATTCCGAATATATTTGATTGCTCGCTTTTAGGCACTGTTGGTAATAGGTTCATTTGACTTTTAAACCATTGAAGAGCCACTCGTCTTGGTTCCTGCCCTTCTGCTATCGCCCTTTTGGTAGCTAAACCACTATTGTATTGACTTAAACCTTGCTCTATTTTTTCTATAGAAGATTGCATTTCAGAATAGTTTTGCTGACCATCGGCATTAGCTAACGACATAAAGCCGTCTACCATTATTTGATTACCTTTTTGCATTCTATTTATGGCTTTTTGAAGTACTTCATCGGCCAAGTGAGGAGGAAGTTTCGATAGACGCATTAATGTAGGGTAGAGATCTTTAGGCTTAGGTGCTCCCATTTGCTCCATCATTCCGTTCATCTTTTTACCCATTCCTGGGCCTTTAGACATAACAGAGGTTTGTGTTTGGCCAACACTATCAACAGATAAGTTACTCACACCGTCATTATTAGCTACGACAATATTTTTTTGAGTTGGTGAAACCGATGCAATTTGTGAATTCTTTGGGTGGTGACTCGCATGTTCATCTTTCCCTTGCTGGGCAAATGATACTAAGCAATAGAAATATAAAGTAACCCAAAGTGATAAAGTAATAACTGTTTTATTAAAAAAGAAATTCATTATAGACCTATCCCTTACTATCAAATTCTTTTGATATATTTATTTTTTTAATAAGTTCCACTTGTTGCGGCAATAAAACGTCTACAGATTGACCTACCATCTCGATAAATGATAATCGTAGTGCTGAATTGACAGATTCTATTTCTGAAAGAGTATCTCTAACCTCATTTAAATTAGGCATTCCTGAAGCGGTCTCTTTCCACAAACGCTTTTCGAGTTGTTCACGCAGAGTAACTTTTTCTCGTTGGGTAATTCCCCATTGCTGCTTTATGTTAAACAAGTGTTCAACCTGCCCTGAAGTCAGTTCAAGTTCAGATACATAATCTAAAAAAAAGTCGGTTTCACCAAGGTGATATAGGTGTGGTGCATCTTGATAGCCAGGTAAAACATCAGTCTTGGTAGATAACGAGCCTTGTTTTTCTGGTAAAGGTTTGGTCCCCATCATTGATTTGTTTTTCATCATCATTTTACACATTCTGCCCATACAGTTTTTTTTCTTGGTCATCATACCCATTTTATTTCGCCCCATTTTTTGGTTAAGGCTACTAGAGGTATCACCCTGATTATCTCCGATTGTTTCAAGATCATTTGAAGTACTTAATTTGACGTTTTCTCTGCTAGGCAAAGTTTGTAAATTTTTATCCATTTGCTGTAGTGACTTTTGAATGCTGATAAAGTTTTTATCTTGATAACTCTTTGATTGATTTTCTACAGTTGGCTCTGCTGCACTTATGCATGAAGGCAACAAGGGAATGAAGATAATTCCAATGTAATTATATAATTTATATTTGGTAAATTTCATTTTTGTACTCCATTAGTGCTAGATTCATAACTGTTTTATTTAAATGATTTTGAAGAAAAATAACCTATTCAGGCATGTGCATAATTTTTTCCAGCTCTTCCATATCGATCAATTTATTTTCGGGTAAATCTATATAACGTGTTGAATAATATAAGCATGTTCCATTTACTTCTTTCCTCAATAATTCTTCCCTTTCAGATGAGTCAATTTTCCTTTTGAGCAACAGAATAAAGTCATCTCCAAATAGCCTAAATACAAGGTGGTTCTCTTCAAATTTTTGAAGAGAATTTACAATTTCTATAAGCTTCTCATCACCCTTATTCCAGCTATGTTCTGAGTTATATTTCGAAAAATTATGCACTCTAATTAGCAAAACATGCCGATATTTTTTTAATTCTTGTTTTTGTTTTGACAATAAAAGCTCTAAGTACCTTTGATTGTATGCATGTGTCACATTATCTTTATAGAAATATGAGAAACGTTCATGCTGTAAATCCGACTCTGGTAGCTGAGAAATCTTGCGATCGGTATCTACTTTAGATAAGACATTAATCGCAGACTGAACAATTACAGGGTTAAATTGCTGTCCACTTAATTTAGAAATTTCTTGAATTGCTTCTTGTACAGATTTTCTACCTTTATAAATTCTATCTGTGGTCATGGCATCAAAGCCATCGGCAACCGTAAGAATTTGAGATAAGAAAGGAATCTCGGCTCCTTTTAAACCTTGGGGATAGCCAGAGCCATCATAATATTCATGATGATGTCGAACTATTTCTGCTAAATCTTTATAGATAGATACTTTAGAGAGAATCTCATAACTGGTTGTTACATGGTTTTTAATAATTTTATATTCTAAATCACTCAACTTCCCCGGCTTTAATAAAATAGAGTCTGGCGTAGATATTTTACCTATGTCATGTAGCATCGATGCTCTGTAAAGTAGCTCTTTTTTAATACTCGAAACATTTAGCTCTTCAGCAAGTAACATCGCATATTTTGCAACTCTTCGGGTGTGACCAGCGGTATAGCTATCTCGTTTCTCTATTATATCGACTAAATTAAAAACGCTTTCTTCATAATTTCTTAGTTTTTTACTTACTGCACTACTGGTTTTTTTATAGCCGTAAATGATTGCAGCTATACCTAATACCCAAATTATTCCTATGCTTCGAATCATACTCCATGCGTGTAAATACGCTTCTGAAAGGTATCGACTCATATTCACCGAAACAAAAACACCTCCGAAGTAACCATCTTTTTTCTCAAGTCCTACTAGCCTGCAAATTTGACAGTCTTGATCTACAGCTCTTGGCTCTACAGCTCTTAAAAAAGAGCTTTGACCTTTCTCATCAATAAAATAAGTTGTCTCGTTTCTATCGATTAAGACACCGACTAGTTTTTTTTGCCATTCATCTAAAAAGGTATTTTGGTTACTAACATTTGAATTTTCTTGTACAAAGACTAGAGAAACTTTTGGTTTCTCTATACCAAGTTCAATAGATACGACGCCACTATTAGATTCAAGTCCTTTTAAATCTAATTGTCTTGATAAGCTCATATTGTTAATTTGGTAGTCATTTATTAATAGTTTTATGGTCGCATCAATGTGATCAATTGCAGAAAAAGCATCATCTTTAGCATTTTTAACCGCACTTTTTTTTGATGATATGATTAAGTTTGCAGTTAACGTTGTAACAATAATTGTCCAGATCACCACAACGGTAAGTGCAACTTTCTTTAACGGTTTCATTTTAATAATCATGCTGCAACATCCAGTTCCAATAGCTTTAAGTAACCAAAGATAATGAATATTTGTGGACGCAAACAATTCCGTCATATGAACTAACAACTAGTAAATATTCATCTTCATATATAACCTCTCCTGCTTCATAAAGATGAACGCACTCCACGGCTTCTATATGTTTGGCATTCCAAAAAAGGTTATTTAATTTAAGAATTAAACCTAAAAAACCAAAACTGCGAAGTTTGCTGTTAATGTCTAATGTTGGTTGCTTCCAATCTAGTATCCGCTCTCCTAGATCTATTCGTGGAAAATATGAATAGTCAGATTGCTCTACAGCGTTTTCATAATAACCTTCGACATCCGAAAGAAAGGTCTTGATCAAATTGACAGCTTCAATATGCATTTTTATCATTACTGTCGTGATAGATTCATTCTTTTGAATGGGAACACCAGATTGAAGAATCACATCCCCCCCATCTAACACATTAGTTAATTTATGAATTGATACGCCTGAATGTTCTGGATACTTTAATAAGTACGGCAGTGGAGTTGGCCCCCTGCCTTTTGGCAACATTGATGGGTGTATGTTAATCGCATATTTAACACCTGTTTCAGGTAATATATGCAGATACTCAGCTACTATGAAAATTTCTACACCCATAGAAATCAAATGTTCAAGCTCTTCACTCATAGGCTTATTTTTGAATAAGGGAATTTGATGTGTTTCGCACAATTTTGATATAGCCGAAGACGTAAAATCGGGCGAGTTAATGTAAACTCTTTCAATTTCAAAGCCGTCCTTAATTAAATATTTTAAGCACGAAGAAAACATATTATTGCCAAAGTAAACTATTCTCATAATCCGAACCTCAACTCAAAAAAAGAGGTGTGATAATTATCAATAGGACCTAAAGTGACGTTAAACTCGTAAAAATCTGAGTACTTTTTCTTCTCTATTTTTTTCACTTAAAAGTCCTATTCCATTCATTTAAAGGCTTAAACCAACCAGTCATCATGCCTTGTAGTTTTAAACAATTATCACTTATTATCTCTACTAGACGAGTGGGTATGCACAACCTTCCAGTTACCATTTATTTTGCGAAATAAGAATGTTTGAAA
>JADGDH010000220.1 GCA_016745015.1 Colwellia sp. | reverse complement strand
AGGTTGAGCACAACATGTTAGAATTTCACCATCCCCGATAAAAGCAAGCGGCTCTACAGTATATTGAATTTTACCTTTAAGGAGCTTGCAGCGGCAAGCACCACAGTAGCCATCTCTACAGTGGTAATGGCTTTCAATATTTTCTCTCTCTAATGTATCAAGTATATTTTTGTCTTCTTGTCCGAGGAACCTTATCTCTTGTCCCTCGACAATTATATTTTTTGGCATTACAAGTCAAAATCGTCAAAATCATCACTTGCTACAGTAGAGTCTACTTGACCAACTAAATAGCTTGATATTTCAGTCTCTTGCGGTGCTACTTGAACATTGTCACTGACTAAATAAGCATTCATCCATGGTAACGGGTTACTTTTTATATCAAAAGGTGCATCGAAACCGAGTGCAGTTAGACGAGAGTTTGAAATATATTCAATGTATTGATTTAAAATTTCAGCATTTAAGCCGATCATTGAACCATCTTTAAATAAATATTGTGCCCATTCTTTTTCTTGCTCAACAACATCTAAAAATATTTGTAACCCTGCTTCTTGCATATACTCACTAATTTCTTTCATTTCAGGATCATCTTTACCGTCTTTCCAAAGGTTTAAAATGTGTTGAGTACCCGTTAAGTGAAGTGCTTCATCGCGCGCAATGAGTTTGATTATTTTTGCATTACCCTCTAATAACTCACGTTCAGCAAAGGCAAATGAGCAAGCAAAACTTACGTAAAAACGGATTGCTTCAAGCGCATTTACTGAACAAATGGCTAGGTATAAGCGCTCTTTTAATGCCCTCATATTCACTTCAATTGTTTTGCCGTCTACTTCATAACTTCCTTCACCTTGAGACTGTAATAATTGGGTAGTAATGATTACCTCATCAAAATATTTGGCGATACTGGTTGCACGTTTTAATATGGCAGGATTAACAATAATATCGTCAAAAACTTCGCCTGGTTCAGTAAATAAGTTACGTAAAATATGCGTATAAGAGCGAGAATGAACTGTTTCACTAAATGCCCATGTTTCTACCCACGTTTCAACTTCCGGTAATGATACTAGTGGCAAGAATACCGCATTAACAGAACGCGCAGCCATTGAATCAAGTAGTGTTTGATATTTTAAGTTTGAAATAAAAATATGCTTTTCAGGCTCTGTTAAGCTTTGCCAATCTGCTCGGTCTTTCGAAACATCAACTTCTTCTGGTCGCCAAAAAAACGAGAGTTGTTTTTCTATTAATTTTTCAAAAGCCATATAACGTTGCTGATCATAACGAGATACATTTACATTATTGCCTAAGAACATTGGTTCTAGCAAAGCATTATTGGGCATTTGGTTAAACGTGGTGTACGTCATTAGTGGTAATTCCTTAATATACTGCCATTATTATTGATTAAAAGTGGCAATAAAGAACCTAGTATTATTACTCGGTTCATTTGATTATTATTGTTTGGCAATAAAGGTTAGCTCTAAACAGTGTTGTAAAATTAAATTTTACAAGCACCGCCAGCACAGCCATCATCTTCTACTTCTACATCATCACTCGCACCATCACGGGTGTTATGGTAGTACATGGTTTTAACCCCCAGCTTGTAAGCAGTTAAAATATCCTTTAAAATTTGTTTAATGGGGACTTTACCGCCGTCAAACTTAGCTGGATCATAGTTCGTATTAGCCGAAATAGTTTGGTCTACAAATTTCTGCATAATACCAACAATTTCTAAATAACCTTCATTGCTTGGAATATTCCAAAGCAGTTCGTAGTTATCTTTAAGCCTTTCATATTCAGGAACTACTTGTTTTAGTATGCCGTCTTTGCTGGCTTTTATACTGATTAAACCACGTGGTGGCTCTATGCCATTAGTTGCATTTGATATTTGAGAAGAGGTTTCTGATGGCATTAATGCTGAAACAGTTGAATTACGAACACCATATTTTTGAATACTTGTGCGTAATGATTCCCAATCTAAATGTAATGGTTCACCAGTAATATCATCAATAGTCTTTTTATAGGTATCAATAGGTAAAATACCTTGAGCAAGACGAGTTTCATCAAATTTAGGACAAGCACCTTGTTCTTTAGCTAATACATTGGTGGCTTTTAATAAATAAAATTGAATGGCTTCAAACGTTTTATGGGTTAAATTATTTGCGCTTCCGTTTGAATAATACAAACCATTTTTTGCTAAATAATAAGCATAATTAATAACGCCTATACCTAGAGTTCTGCGTGCTAAACTAGCATTACGCGCTGCAGGAATAGGATAATCTTGATAATCGAGTAAACTATCAAGTGCACGCACTGCTAAATCAGCCAATCCTTCTAATTCATCAAGAGAGTCTATAGCGCCTAAATTAAATGCTGATAGGGTACAGAGTGCTATTTCACCATTTTCATCATTAACGTCATTCATTGGCTTGGTTGGTAACGCAATTTCTAAACACAAGTTACTTTGGCGAATAGGTGCTTTAGTTGGGTCAAATGGGCTATGAGTATTACAATGGTCAACATTTTGTAAATATATTCGACCAGTACTTGCACGTTCTTGCGCAAATAAGGTAAATAATTCTATGGCTTTTATGCGTTTTTTACGAATTGACTCATCATTTTCATATTGAATATAAAGTTCTTCAAACTTATCTTGATCTTCAAAGAACGCATCATACAAACCAGGCACATCACTTGGACTAAATAAGGTGATATGACCACCCTTGATCAAGCGTTGGTACATTACTTTGTTAAATTGCACACCATAATCTAAATGCCTAACTCTATTTTCTTCAACACCACGGTTATTTTTAAGCACAAGTAAACTTTCTACTTCTAAATGCCAAAGTGGGTAAAATAACGTTGCGGCACCACCACGAACACCGCCTTGAGAACAACTTTTAACGGCTGTTTGAAAATGTTTGTAAAAAGGAATACAGCCCGTATGAAATGCTTCACCATTACGAATGGCACTACCTAAAGCACGAATTCGTCCAGCATTAACACCAATACCAGCACGTTGTGAAACATACTTAACAATGGCACTTGATGCGGCATTTATAGAGTCTAATGAGTCATCACATTCAATTAATAC
>JADGDH010000077.1 GCA_016745015.1 Colwellia sp. | reverse complement strand
GTTGAAGGTGATGAAGTACTTGAAGCAATAGCAAAAGTTAAAACCGATTATGATGAAGCAATAGGCTGGGAAAATGTTCCTTTAGAGCCTGTAATACTGCTCAAGGCAACTCTTTTGCCTGCTGAATAGTTTTTCTAAAAAAATCACTTACTTATATTAAATCATAAAAAATTCACCTTATTTTTTGACAAAACGGCATTTGTCACCGATAAATAAGGTAAGCATTAATCGTTGTAGCTTGTAGTTTTTTAAATTTATCAAAACAAAAATATAATAATAAAAATCACGCTTTGCTTATCGATTTATTTTCATCTTATATTATTCCAGAAGCAAGGAGGCATCTAAGGAGCTCACTATGATAATTGAGCAGTTTATCAATAACAAGGTTGTACAAATGGTCGCCTATGTTGGCGCCGTCATTAACGAAACCCTTCATTACACCGAATTAGATAACTTCATATTAGATACCATGAGTGAGTGGACTTTATTGAATGTAACAGATGAGACGCCAAGCAGTGCGCAAGAGCGAGTATTTTGGCATTTAATGCATGAAGTCAGCTTGCATGGCGCTCAGGCTTTAAACCACAATTTATTTTTCAAAAGTGAAATGAGTAC
Source organism: Colwellia sp. (assembly GCA_016745015.1). Classification (GTDB taxonomy): domain Bacteria; phylum Pseudomonadota; class Gammaproteobacteria; order Enterobacterales; family Alteromonadaceae; genus Colwellia. The sequence continues at coordinate 13,720 of JADGDH010000077.1, read as the reverse complement.
ATGTCTTGATTTTTTTAATGGTATTGGTAGTTACCCTATTGATTGTATCGGTTGGCGCCCCATAACTTAAAATATTATTATATTCTTCTGTGAATGTAATACCAAGTGAAGCAATGAATCGATCACTTAGCGAGAATTTCAATTGGTATAAATACAACGCTCTGATAAGCTTACAGAATCACTTTTAATAAAATCACTCGTTAATGTCCACCACATCGTTTAAACAAGCCATTTTGAACAAACGCATGCTAATTTGTATATTTACAGGCTTTAGTTCTGGCTTACCTTTATTTGTACTTTATCAATTAGTACCTGGCTGGCTTCGTGATCAGGGTGTTAGTTTAGCTGAAATAGGATTATTTTCGTTAATTGGCATTCCCTATGTATGGAAATTTCTTTGGTCACCCTTAATGGATAGATATTCATTAAGTGGATTAGGGCGAAGGCGTAGTTGGATGTTAGTAACACAACTGCTATTACTCTTTTCAATTGCAGCTTTTGGCTGGGTTAATCCAACAGCCGACATTTGGTCAGTTGCTTATTTAGCCGCAGCCGTTGCTTTTTTTAGTGCGAGTCAAGACATTGTACTTGATGCTTATAGACGAGAGTTGTTACCCGATAATGAATTAGGTCTTGGCAATTCTATTCATGTTCAAGCCTATCGTTTATCAGGTTTAGTTCCTGGTTCATTAGCCTTTATTCTTGCTGATCATATTAGTTGGCAATCTGTTTTTATGGTTGTGGCGGCTTTCATGGTAACAGGTGTTTTATTAACCTTGTTTATTAAAGAAATAGACACGGAACAAAATGCACCAAAATCATTGAAAGACGCTGTTTTTTTACCTTTTAAAGACTTTATTCAAAGTAATGGTTTAAAGTCTGCTTGCTATACATTAGCCTTTTTGGTGCTATACAAGTTGGGCGATAACATGGCGACAGCATTACAAACTCCTTTTTTTATTGATATGGGCTTTAGTAAAACAGAAATTGGTGTTATTGCTAAAACATCTTCTCTAATTGCTATGACCATAGGAATAGTTGTTGGCGGTGTTGTGATGATAAAACTCAGTATAAACCGTGCCTTATGGTTATTTGGTTTTGTACAAATAGCCAGTATTCTTGGTTTTGCTGCCCTTGCTGAAATTGGTCATAATAACGTTGCTTTAGCCATAGCTATGGGGTTTGAATATTTAGGCGTTGGTTTAGGTACTGCCGCCTTTACTGCGTTTATTGCCCGAACAACAAACCCTGCTTTTGCTGCTACGCAAATAGCCCTTTTTACTGCACTAGCCGTTCTACCCAGAACGTTTGCAAATGCCACTACGGGTTTTATTGTTGAGCAAATAGGTTGGACTCAATTTTATTTTTTATGCACAGCGCTAGCTATTCCAGGCATGTTAATGTTATTTAAAGTGGCGCCTTGGCATGAAACTATTAATCAAGCAAGCGTGAATGAATTTCCGCCTACCACTAAATGAACAGGAAATTAACATGATCAAACTTTTTTTTATACTCCCTATTATTATGTCTACCATTTGGTGGTGGTATCTTGATAAACATGGTTATAGCTTAAAGGAAGGCCTGAGAGGCTTTATTTACATATTAATATTTAATACTGTCATCGTACTTTTTTTTACTCTGATGATTTATATAACCCGTTAGTTCTCGTGTATACCTAATTCGTGCGTACCTACTTTCTGAATAGATTTTGAATATCATTTTTAATCAAATACAAAGCAGGAATTAAAAATAAGGTTATCACTGTGGCAAAAACAATACCAAAACCTAATGATATAGCCATAGGTATAATAAACTGAGCCTGTAAGCTTTGTTCAAAAAACAAAGGAAAAACACCAAAAAATGTTGTTAATGAAGTCAATAAAATAGCACGAAAACGAGTTACGCCTGCTTGTACCACTATATCCATCATTCGTTGCCCTGTTCCTTTTGCTTTATTAATAAAATCAACCATGATCAATGAGTCATTCACCACAACTCCTGTTAAAGCAATGAAGCCATACATTGACATCATATTAATTGTTTTTCCCAACAACCAATGACCAACAATTGCACCAATAATACCAAAAGGAATAACAGTCATTATAACAAGAGGTTGAGCATAAGATTTTGTGGGAATAGCAATTAGTCCATAAATTAAAAATAATGCACCAACTGCTGCTAAGGCAAGTTGTCGTAAAAAATCACCTTGCTCTTTACTTGTTCCTTCTACACCATAATTAACCGTTGGGTAGTTAGCTAAAATTTCAGGGATATGGGTATCATTCATTTCATTAATAATTTTTCTCGACTCAACTTTTTGCGAGTCAATATCTGCCGAAATAGTAAGAGATCGTTTTTGATTAACCCGAGTAATAGTAGAAAACCCTTGCCCGATTTTAATATTAGCCACTTGATAGAACGGCACTTTATCTCCGCTTGGTGTACGAATCCACATATCTTCTAAATCGCTCACCGAAATACGATTTTCTTCAGGGTAGCGTACCATCACCTTTAATTCATCACGGCCTCGCTGAATACGCTGAACTTCTTCACCATAAAAGGCTTGACGTACTTGTTTTGCTAAATCAACCAACGCTAAACCTAACACTTCTGCTTCAGGCTTAATGCTTAATTGGATTTCTTGGCTACCACGGCTAAAAGAATTGCGAATGTCATAAACACCATCATATGAAGAAAGTTTCTCTTGAATATCAAGTGCAGCAGCTTCAAGAGTAATATAGTCTTTACCCGTTAACTGAAACTCAATAGCTGCACCACCCCCTGTATTTGTTCCTGCAAAAAATCGTAATTCTTTGGTACCTGGGATTTCACCTATTTCATCACGCCATAATTTTTCTATTTCATAAGCATCTAATTCTCGTAGTTCTGGCTTTACCAATTCTAATAGAAAGTCTGCTTGTGTATTATAATGAGTAAACACCATTGAGTGCTTAATAAATTCAAGTCCTTGATGGGGGTTGTTTTTCGCTATTGTTGCTGCGGCTGACTGTATTCGTTCAATAACTTTATTACGTTCACTAACGGAACTACCGTCAACCATAGTTAAATTGCCTTTAATAAAATCACTTGGTACTGACGGAAATACTTCCAATTTAACAAAACCACCAATAAGTAAACTAATTGATAAAATTAAAACAGCAATAAAGCCCGCCATGGTGTTATAGCGAGCAGTTAAACACTTTTCTAACCAGTGCTTGTAGTTATGATGAATAAAATTATCTAACCCTTTCTTAAATTTAATTTGTAGGCGTTCAAACCAATTACTATTTTCCTCCGTTAAAGGGATATATTTCATGTGTGCTAAATGTGTTGGCAGAATCCATTTAGATTCAATTAAAGAGAATATTAAGCAAAATGAGACAACTAAGGCAATAGCCCGAAAAAAGGTAGCAAAGGTAGCATCAATCATTAATAAAGGCGCAAAAGCGGCAATAGTTGTTAGCACCCCAAAAGTTGCAGGCATAGCAACATGCATTGTGCCGTTAATAATGTTTTCAGTTGAATGGCCAAAACGTTGAATTTCAGCATAAGAGCTTTCACCAATGACGATGGCATCATCAACAACAATACCCAACACCATAATAAAAGCAAATAGACTGATTAAATTGATAGATACCGACCACTCTCCCAGCAGTGGCATCAAAATAAAAGCACCAAAGAAGCTAATAGGAATACCTAACATTACCCAAAAAGCAATTTTGATACGTAAGAACAACGCCAACACGATAAAAACTAATAATGAACCCATTAACAAGTTAGAAATCATCATGTCTAATCGAGCACTTAAATAGTAAGAAGTGTCTCCCCAAACAGTTAACTTCGCGCCTTGCGGTAATGCTTGGTTTTTTTCTTCAACATATGCTTTAATTTCAGCCGCAATCTTAAGATCATTTTGATCACTGGTAGATTTCACCATAATGCTTGATGCATCTTCACCGTTAAACAAAGCAAAATCTTCTTGTTCAACAAAGCCATCTTTTACTTTAGCTATATCACCAAGTACTAAGCGAGTACCATTACGGTTAGTACGTAATACTAATTTAGCGTACTCTTCTCCAGTATAAACTTGCCCTGTTGTGCGTAGTGAAATATCACCACCTTGAGTTCTAATAGTGCCGCCTGGTAAGTCAATAGAAGATCGCTTAATGGCCAGTGCAACTGCATCAAATGTTAATTGGTACTTTTGTAACTTTTCTTCAGACACTTCAATAGAAATTTCATAATCTCGATTACCAACAATATCAGCAAGGTTTACACTCGGCAGAACAATAATTTCATCACGAATATCTTGTGCAAGAACTTGCCTAGCGCGTCTATCCATTGAACCACTCACAGAAAGCCACATAACTTGAGACTGCAATTCTTGTTTAGAAATTATTGGTTTTTCAGTTTGCTCAGGAAAAGTAGTTACAGCTTCTATTTGCATTTGTACTTCATCAAGCTTTTCTGACATTGAATAACCTGATTGCAACTCAATGATCACTCTACCAACACTTTCAAGAGCACTAGAGGTTGTTTTTTTAATCCCTTCAATATCTTCTAGCGCTTCTTCTATTTTTAAAATAACGCCAAGCTCAACTTCTTCAGGGGATGCACCTAAATATGGCACCGTAATTTGAATGCTATTAACTTCAAATTCTGGAAACATTTTTTTATTTAAATTTTGATAAGAAAAAAAACCAGCCACCAAAATAAATATCATCAATAAATTAGCAGCTACATGATTGTAAGCAAACCAAGCAATAATGCCTTTTTGTTTTTCAACGTTAGGTTCAACATTTACATCAAGGAAATCACTCATTAGCGTTTTTCTCTATTGAGTTTTCTACTTTAACAGGTGTGTCTAACTCACCATCAATTCTTAACTTCATATTACTAATAGGTGTAACGAGTTTCGTTAATATCAACCGCTTATCTGCAGGAAATTCATCCTTAGAATAAGCAAAATTCATATCGTTTCTCAATACATTTATTTTCTGTATAAATAGTCGATTGTCACTATCAACTAAGTAAACAGTATCACCAGAATAAACAGCATTTAAGGGGATGGCGGTAACATTGGCAACATTTTTCCCAGTCACTTTTGCGTTAACAAAAGTACCAATACGTATTTCTTCATGTTTGCTATTGACTAAAACACCGTAAGGATCATCAATTTGTGCAATAAAATAATATACGCGACTAGAACTATCTACCACGCCTTCATAACGGGTTATTTTTGCGTTCCATACATGTTTTTTGCCTGCAAGCTGATAAAACAATTCAACACCTGCACCTTGATCTATCGCTTGGTGAATACGTGATAAATTAAGAAAAGCTATATCTCGTTGCTTTACAGGTAAACGCACTTCGGCATAATCAATAGCAAAAGTATTCGCTAAACTAGCGCCCATAGTGACATATTGACCAATATCAACTTGTTTTGCTGTTAACATAGCATCGTAAGGTGCAATAATCTTAGTGCGTGCTAATTTTACTTTAGCTTCTCGTAAATCAGCCTGTGCAGCTAACACGCCCGCCTGAGCTTTTTTCAGCTGTGGTGTTCTTAATGCTAATATAGGTGCTTGCTCAAGTGTTTTCCCTGTTAACAGCCATTCTTCTTCAGCTTGTTGGCTGCGGGCTTGCTCTTCAATTAATACTGCTTGAGCCGATTCCAACTGCGCCTGCGCTCTAAGCAAAGCAACTTGATAAGTAATATCATCAATAGTGAGTAATACTTCGCCTTTCTTAAAAAAACCACCTACTTGAAATTTATCTGAAACACTAATTACCACACCAGAAACTTCAGAAATAAGCGTGGTTTTTGTTCGTGGAACAACACTCCCTTGGCTTTGTATATCAAAGGTTATTTCTTGGGAAACAAGTTGCATTACAGAAACTAACGGTGCTTTAATTTTTATAGGCTTTTTCACCGGTTTTGGTGCCATAATACTAAAGACAGCCAAAATGATAAGTGCAACAAAAATTATAGCAAAAGGAGTCAATACATAACGTAATGGCACCATACGCCTATTACTATTTGGATTTGGATCAGTTTTTTTAATTGAATTAGTGCTTACAGGCATGCTTTCTGCCATTAGATAGTTCCCATTAGAAAAAATATAACTATGTATATAATTTAACGGTTATTCATTGAAAAGAATAGGTTGATTTTATAAATTATTGGTAAATTTAGACCATGAAAGTAACAATGTTCTGAAATCATCAATACCACAAGCAGCACTTTCATTTTGATCAAAATTAATATGATCTGTAGTTAACATTTCAGATAACTGCTCTACACCATTTAAGCTTGCATTAGTTTGTATTTCAACATCATTTTGATTTATTACTACCGAGTATTCATGCCCTGTGATAATTACCTCACTTTGATGACCTTTTTCAACATTATCAATAGCAGTTAATAACTGAGTTAGTTTGGCACTATCATGTCCTAACTCTACTTCAATCCATGGACCCACCACTTCATGCTCTAAGGAAAAGCGTGCTTTTGCATCTCCTGTTATTGCATCATGTATAAATTCATATTCCATAAGTCACCACTTTATATACCAATTAAGCCTTATTATGTATTGTAGCAAAAAATTCACTTTTTAATATTTAATGTTAACAACCAAAGTAAGAACCCTCTATTTTGAATGTAAGTACAATTATATTGACACTATTCTACATGATTTAAAATCAATTGGCAGAGCTTGCTTGACTGTACATATATACTCAAGCACACTGTTTAAATATAACAATATATTAACATTTAAATAGCAATCGAGAATTCCTATTATGAAAAAAATAACGTCATCATTTTTATTAATTACTGTAACTTTAGCATTAAACGCAAGCACAGTATTTGCTGATGAGGGTATGTGGCAACCAAATCAATTGCCAGCCATTACCAAACAATTAACGAAAGCAGGCCTTAAATTAAATCCAAATAATTTAACCAATTTAACTGGTTTCCCTATGGGTGCAATAGTTAGCTTAGGCGGCTGTACTGCATCTTTTATTTCAGATCTTGGCTTAGTTGCCACCAATCATCATTGTGTTTACGGTTCTGTACAATACAACTCTACCGCAAAAAACAATCTACTTAAAAATGGTTTTTTAGCTAAATCATTTAAAGAAGAATTACCAGCTACGCCAGGCAGTCGCATTTATGTAACCGAAGAAATTAGCGAAGTAACTAAATTAATTAAAGCTGATTTAACAGATGCTATGTCAGGCAGCGATCGTTACAAGACTATTGACATAAATTCAAAATCTTTAGTAGCCGAATGTGAAAAGGATGACAGATATCGCTGTAGTGTAGTGAACTTTCACGGAGGGCTTGAATATTATTTATTTAAACAACTGACCATTCGTGATGTACGCCTTGTGCATGCGCCAGCTAGCAGTATTGGTAAATATGGTGGCGATGTTGATAACTGGATGTGGCCACGACACACTGGCGATTACGGATTTTACCGCGCCTATGTTGGTAAAGATGGTCAACCCGCAGATTACAGCCAAGAAAATGTTCCATATCAACCTAAGCATCATTTAAAAGTGAACAGAAGCAGTGTTGATGATGGCGACTATATTATGGTACTAGGTTACCCAGGTAAAACAAATCGCTATAGAACAACCTATGAAGTTAAAAATAAATTCACTTGGGTTTATCCACAAGCAAAAGCTTATAGAGAAGAAATAATTGACCTTATTCATCACCATTCAGAAGTAGGTAGTGAAGCACGTATTAAATACGAAAGTACCTTAGCTGGCTTGGCAAATTATGCTAAAAATTATGGCTCAATGATCCATAGCTATAACAAAGGCAATTTCTATAGCCGCAAACAAACGCTTGAAGCAAACTTAGCCGCATGGTTAAACAACGATGCTAAACGAAAAGCTCAATACGGAACCGCATTAATAGATTTAAACAAACTACTTAAAATAGATAATGAGCAACAAGCCCGTGATTTAATTTTAGGCTATTTAGGCTACAGTAAAATGTTAACCACCGCCAATAGGTTGCATAGATTAGCAGTTGAAAAACAAAAACCTGATCTTGAACGTGAAAATGGTTATCAAGAACGTGACATTGCCCGTTTTGAACAAAGCATGAAAGCAGTGAATCGTCGTTTTGATGCTAAAATTGATAAAGAAATTGTTGTTGCTATGCTAACGCATTATGTCGCTTTGCCAAAAGCTGAGCGTATTAATTCAATTGATAAGTTTTTTGGCTTAAGCAATATCACAGCCCTCAACTTTAATGAGAAGAAATTACGTAAACAATTAACCAACATGTACAAAAACACTAAACTTACTGCACAAGAACAGCGTTTAGCATGGATGAATAAAGACGTTAGCGACTTTGAAAAAAGTCTAGACCCTTTTATTCAACTAGCCGTAACAAGTTTTAAAGAGCGTAAAATGATTGAAGATACGTCAAAAGAATTAGCAGGTCAAATTCAAACTTATCGCCCTAAATATATGGAAGCTTTAATTGCTTATTTTAACGATAACAACTTGCCAGTATATGCTGATGCTAACAGCACACTACGCATTACTTACGGCAATGTAAAAGGATATTCACCACAAGATGGCTTAACCGCAACACCTTACACCACACTAGAAGGTATTATTGCTAAAAACACTGGTATTGCCCCCTTCAATGCACCGAAAAAGCAACTTGCGTTAATTAACAACAAACACTACGGCGTGTATGCTAAAAAAGCTCTTGGTTCAGTACCTGTTAACTACCTTGGCACGTTAGATATTACAGGAGGAAATTCTGGTTCTCCAACATTAAATGACAAAGCTGAATTTGTTGGCTTGGTGTTTGATGGTGTTTACGAAAGTATTATTGGTGATTGGGATTACGACACTAAATTGAACCGTTCAATTCACGTAGATATTCGTTATATGCTTTGGACAATGGAGCATGTTGATGAGGCAACCAACTTAATTAACGAAATGGATATTGTTAATTAACAATATCTAATGTGATTATTCAGCTGTATTCATGCTCATTTCAGGAAATGAGCATCTCTTTAATTATGAGTTGCTCTGGTTTCCTGAAACAAACATCTCCAAGCGGAGTGGTTATCAAATTAATTCGCAATTAACTGATTTGTTTACTGCTTGAATAACCGAATTTTAACGAATGCTATAAGAAATATTTTAACCTACGTTAATAAAATATCGTCAACGGTATTTTTATAACCATTGCTTTTTGAGTTACCTAGTATACTGACTTAAAAATGTTATAATTTTTAATTAAAACAATCGCTAATAACAAAAGGATAGAATATGACCATAATGCAAAAGTTTTTTTGGCTTGTAGCGACATTAGGTAACTTGAGCGCCTTATTTTTATGGTTCCAAACTGACATTAGCTTTATTTTCTTTTTAACCTTACTTTACACTATTATTGGCTTATACGATTTAAAGTACAGCCCTCATAGCTTAAATCATCTCTATCCTGTGGTTGCATACATTCGCTATTTGCTAGAGTCTTTTCGTGTTGAAGTTCAACAATACTTTATTGCCAATGATACTCAAGAACGCCCTTTTAATCGCGAGCAACGAACATTAGTATACCAAAGAGCAAAAAACATTCGTGATACTATCGCTTTTGGCACACAGCGAAACTTGATAGAAGAAAACTATCTTAGTTTATGGCATTCACTAACCCCAAAAAAAATAAAAGAACAGGCTAAACGAATCACTATTGGTGGTGATAGTTGTCGCTTACCTTATCAAGCATCTTACTTAAATATTTCTGCCATGAGTTTTGGTTCACTCAGTAGTCATGCTATTGAAGCATTAAACTTAGGCGCAAAAAAAGCAGGTTGTTACCATAACACTGGTGAAGGAGCCGCTAGTCCTTACCATTTAAAGCATGGTGGTGATATTGTTTGGCAAATTGGTACAGGCTTATTTGGCTGTCGTGATGAGCAAGGAGGTTTTTCTGCTGATCACTTTGCTAAAACAGCAACACTGTCACAAGTAAAAATGATTGAAATAAAGCTTTCTCAAGGAGCAAAACCAGGCCATGGTGGTGTTTTACCTAAAGCAAAAATTACTGCTGAAATTGCAAATATTCGTAACATTTCAATGGATGAAGACTGTATATCTCCTGCTGTCAACCCTGAGTGTACAACACCTAAAGCATTATTGGCATTTATTGAAGAACTACGAGAATTAAGTCAGGGCAAGCCGATAGGGATTAAACTATGTATTGGTAACCCTGCTGAATTCCTTAGCTTATGCAAAGCTATGTTAGAAACAAATATCACCCCTGACTTTATAACCATTGATGGCGCAGAAGGTGGTACGGGTGCTGCTCCAGTAGAGTTTACTAATCGATTAGGCATGGTTTGTCTTGAAGGAATAAATTTTGTCCATAATGCTTTAGTGGGTGTCGGCCTTAGAGATAAAATAAAACTTATTGGCTCTGGAAAAACAGCCTCAAGTTTTGACTTATTAGCAAAAATAGCAGCTGGTGCTGACATTGTTAATGCTGCACGCACTATGATGATAGCTATTGGTTGTATTCAATCTAGGCATTGCAACACTAACAACTGCCCAACAGGAATTGCTACTCAAAACCCTCAACGCGCCAAAGCGATTAATATTAAAGTCAAAAGTGAGCATGTTAAAAATTTTCATCACAATACTTTAAAAAGTTTCTATGAGCTTGTTGGTAGTATGGGGCTTGATGATCCAACCAAGTTACTACCACAAATGATAAAACGCCGCTCTCCCTATGGAGTACAAATGTCAACAGGTAGCTTAATTGCACCGTTGAAAACGAATTCTTTAGTTAATGGAGATATTATCAATGATTCTTGGCAACATTGGTGGCATAGTAGTAGTGCAGATCAATTTTACGTTGCTGACACATACATTTTGTCACCACCTGAATTTACTTACAATGCAAAACACTAATAAAACAACGTAGGACATTACAATGAAAAAAATATTTTTAGTACTTATCGCTTTTTTGCTATCAAACACCGTTTTAGCAAATAGCACTTCTGATGCGGTCAACAACTTTAAAAAATCAACACAAGTTGAAAAGTTTTTCGACCAAGCATATGGCTATGCTATTTTTCCAACCATAGGTAAGGGAGGCTTTGGTGTTGGCGGCTCTTATGGTGAAGGTAGTGTTTTTAAACAAGGAAAGAAAACAGGTACCACAACAATGGCGCAAGTTACCATAGGTTTTCAATTAGGTGGTCAGGCATTTAGTGAAATTATTTTCTTTGAAAATAAAGAATCTTACGACAGTTTTACTAGTGGAAATTTTGAGTTCAGTGCCCAAGCTTCTGCCGTTGCTATAAATGCAGGTGCTAATGCACAAACGAGTACTACAGGCTCTTCTGCTGGTGCATCTACTAGCCCTGAAAAAAACCAACAACAAGGTATTTACCAAAATGGCATGGCTACTTTCACTTATATTAAAGGTGGCTTAATGTATGAAGCTGCTTTAGGTGGACAAAAATTTAGTTTTGAAGAGCTTAAGAAAAAGGATTGATCATAAAAAATATTGAAGAAGTAAAAAGGAGTTGTTAATTAGCAACTCCTTATGAGGAAATCTGGCGCTAAATAAGAGGTTTACTTTCTAAAATTATTCTTAGCCATCATTTTCCTAAAAGTATTAGAGAATAACCGTGCTATTGTTGGTGCCCAGTAACTAACACCTTTTCCAATCACAACTTCATCTTTATCTTGCTCAATAGCTTTAACTATCTGCTTGGCACATTCTATTGCTAACGCTTCACCAATACCTGACGATGCGCCAGTGATCCTACTTTTTTATTATTTATATTCGTGTTTTTCTCTAAGTTTTAAGGCTTCTTATTGATTAGCTCTTACACCTAATAACACTCGAATAGATTGTGCTATTTCATCAATACGTTGAGCCTCAACGGGAGCAATAAAAATAGTATCATCTCCCGCTAATGTTCCTAAAATCCCTGCCGATTCACCCATACTATCAAGCATTCTTGAAATTAACGGAGCACCGCCAATTCCCGTTTTTAGTATTATTTGCATACCATTATGTTTAACACTTAAGACCACTGACTCAATTGAATGTTTTGACTTTGGTACGGTAAGCTCATCTGGTAATATATAGATCATCTCATTGTTAGCATTACGCGTTTTAACCGCGCCTAATTTAGATAACAAACGTGAGATTTTAGCTTGTGACATATTATCAAAGCCTTGCTCAGATAAAGCCTGTGCAAGTAGCCCTTGCGAGCCATAGCATTGCTCTTTTAACAATCGCTTAAAAGCATTTAACAGGTTTGATTCATTTTGTTTTCTAAGTGTGGTCATTTTAAGACTGTCTCACAATACAGGTAAAATATAGATATAATAATATTGATTAAGCATTACCTTTCACTGTCAGTTTATTTTCTGCGGCAAAATTTAACATTCTATGTAAAGGAATTAAGGCTTTTTCAGCTAGTGTAGCATCAACGATGATTTCTTTTCCTAATGAGCTTTCTAGTGCACCTGCGATGGACTTTAAGCCATTCATTGCCATCCAAGGACAATGAGCACAACTACGACAAGTTGCACCATTTCCACCTGTAGGAGCAGCGACAAAAGTTTTTTCTGGGCTTGCTTGCTCCATCTTATAAAAAATCCCTTTATCAGTGGCAACAATAAAATGCTTATTTGGCATTTCTTGACTAGCTTTGATTAACTGGCTAGTTGAACCAACGGCATCAGCTAGTTCTACAACATTAGCTGGTGATTCAGGATGGACTAATACAGCAGCTTCAGGGTATTGAATTTTTAAATCACGCAAAGCTTTAGCTTTAAATTCATCATGAACAATACAAGCACCTTGCCACATTAGCATTTTTGCGCCTGTTTCTTTTTCGATATACGAACCTAAGTGGCGATCAGGCCCCCATAAAATAGGTTTTCCTTCACTTTCTAACATTTCAACAATTTCTAAAGCTATACTTGAAGTAACTACCCAGTCGGCACGTGCTTTAACTGCAGCGGAGGTATTTGCATAAACTACAACGGTATGATCAGGGTGTAGATCACAAAAAGCGGAAAATTCCTCAATAGGACATCCTAAATCTAATGAGCAAGTTGCTTCAAGCTCTGGCATTAACACTGTTTTTTCTGGTGTTAAAATCTTTGCCGTTTCCCCCATAAACTTAACGCCTGCAACAATTAAGGTTTCTGCTGGGTGTTGATGACCAAAACGTGCCATCTCTAAAGAGTCAGCAACACAGCCTCCTGTTTCTTCAGCAAGTGCTTGAATTTCAGGATCTGTATAATAATGAGCAACTAAAACTGCATTCTTCTCAATTAGCAGTCTTTTAATTCTTTCGATGTATTTTTCTTTTTCATCATTATTCAACGACGCAGGCTTAGCTGGAAATTGAAAATCAAAATCGGCAGCGGTATTAATTTGGCTCATTTTGGATCTCTGTATATTATAAATATAAATCTCTTAAACGCGGTGATTATAAGGGAACTGCTTGGAAATGTGTAGTCATTTGGAAGTGGTCGGCCGTGAAGGATTTGAACCTTCGACCAACTAGGATTAACTAGTTAAAAGCCTTGGCTTGTTGAATTTTCAAACTGTGATAAGGAGAAAGTGGTCGGCCGTGAAGGATTTGAACCTTCGACAAATTGGTTAAAAGCCAACTGCTCTACCAACTGAGCTAACGGCCGACATATTGTT
>JADGDH010000219.1 GCA_016745015.1 Colwellia sp. | reverse complement strand
CCTTGAATCGGCTCTCATTCATGAATTAGTGCATTTTATTAAAGGCTTTGCTGATACCGACAATTACGGTGAAAAAGGAGATACCGTAGCCTTTGCTAACACTATTTATAGGGAAATGGGCTTGCCAGAACAAGTTTCATATCATGCATATGATGATGAAGGAAAGACTCATGTTACTAATTTTGAATATACCCAAGGCCAAGCAATTGATCGCGCCTTTACCTTATCAACCGAAAATTTATCTGCAAATAACTTTGATAGTTCAACTGGCGGTGATTTAGACGATCTTATTATTGGTAGTCAAGACGATATGCCTCATTCATTAACAATGGCAGCTTAATTTCTCAAGGAGTGAAAGATGAACAAATTACTACTTTTTACATTAGCTATTATTTGCACCTCTTGTGTATCTGAAGATGATGGCTTAGTTACGTTACGTGAATTATGCGAAAAAGATGCAGGATTAACTATTTATAAAACCGTTAAGGCTGATGGTTACTACGATGCAACAGGCAGAAATGTTGATTTAGTTAAATCGGCATATCAATTTTTTGAATATTGTGCGGATTCACCACATCGACTTGATATTATTCCTAAATCTGGGTGTTGGCGTTTGAGTAAAGTAAAGCGTGATACTGGACAGTGTTATGAGCCTTTAGATAAAAAATTATCAACCTTTATAGTTTCGCCTTACCCCAAATTTTTAAAAAACCACTGTATATCCGTGAAGAAAATAACAAAACCAACGGCTAGGTATAGCTATCATTCAGAACTCGAGTCTTGGACTGCTGATAATGGTATTTCTCTTTATACAAAAAATACAGAAACTATTATGAATAGAAAAACCAATGAAATTATTGGTTCATACACTACATATTTATTCAATAAAAACCCACCATATTCAATCTCAACAGCCTGTTCAGATTTTGTAGAAAAAGTTCCATCTTATATGGAAGCAAATTTTGTTGCTTCTACGATTAAACCACTTCAAGGAGAAATTAAATGATTAATGGAATATATACGGATGCGTTATTAGCTGCGGCAGCTTATGCTAAATGGGATCAATCCAATGCAACAATAAAAGCTGAATTAATAAATAAAGGCTTCACTGAAGCTCAATATGAAGATTTTTTTGGTGATAATGGTTCATTTGAGGTTATTCCTAATGGCTATACAGAAGACTTTAACGGCTTTTCAGCCACCGTTTTTAGAAATAAAACCACAGGAAAAATCACCGTAGCCTACCGAGGAACAGACAGTGCTATTGATTGGACTACCAACTTACATGTTTTACTTGGTCTTGATGGGATCACTAGTTATATTGGTAGCCAAGACGATAACATAACTGCCTTTTTGGAAAGTGCAGGTTTAGTAATTAATGGTGCTTTACAAGCAAACGTTAATTTTACGGGGCATTCTCTTGGTGGCTATTTAGCCACAATGGCATCTTATAAATATGCTGACACGATAAATGCTACCTCTACCTTTAATGGCTTAGGAACTTCGTTATCAGACGTACTGCTTAATGAAATACTTAACGATATTCCGTTAGATGACATAGTAACCAATTATTATGCTGACTTAGTGGGAGCGTATGCAGGCTTTCATCCAGGAACTAAAACACCTATATTTATTGAAAATGAATCTGCTTTAGCAGACCATTCTATTTCAAAATTAGTAGAAAGCCTCTCTCTGTACCGAGTACTGAACCTTTTAGATCCAGCACTGAATTTAGGTGCGGTAATGAATGTACTTAACACAACAAATAACGAAACTGAAAATTCATTAGCATTACTTATTGATAAAGTAGGTGATTTATTAGGTGGTAATTTAGCAAATCAAACCAACAAAGCAGATATAGAACTATTTTACCAAGAAACAGAGCTTTATATTAGCAGTGCAGGTAACAACCTACAGCTTGTTGACATAAGCATGCTAGCCAGTGCCGCCCAAAGCGATTCAGCTGAAGGCTATGCTTATCGTTACGCACTAGAAAACCTGAATCCCTTCGCAATCATAGGCACAAGTGACTTATACACCCAGCACAACACAAATGACGAACTAAACGCAGAAAATTTCTCAGAACAATATCTAACCGACCGTTCAGCCATGTTGCAATGGTTGATTAAATACAATGAAGAAGATATTGAATACGGCGAATACCTGTCTGCCGATGGTTTTGATGGCAATGTCACCTACACCGCTTTAGCATCTCCTATCAATGGTTTTCAAGATTTAGAATTAAAAATAGATGGTGATGGTCTCGAAATACCGTATGAACAAATTAAATTTGGTACAGAATATGATGACGGTATAGCAGGGGCTGCTAATGATGATCGGTTATACGGTGGCGCAGGCAACGATACGCTATTAGGCAAAGACGGCGATGATTATATAGAAGGCGGCAAAGGTAACGACCATTTATATGGTGGTAAAGGTAAAGACATTCTTGATGGCGGTGCAGGAGATGACTATTTAGAGGCAGGTGAAGAGGATGTTTACGGTGAAGGCGACATTAATATTCTTGATGGTGGTGATGGTAATGATACCCTTATAGGCGGTGATGGTAACGATCACATCAGTGATTACCGTGGCACCGATGTTTTACGCTTTGGCGCAGGTATTAGTGCTGATAATATCAGCATCAGTGCCAATGATACCGACATGTTGATCACCTTAGCTGACGATCACGTGATCACTATTGCCAATTGGAATTCGGCCAACAAGAGTCGCCTTGAGCAATTTGAATTTGCCGATGGTACGGTTTGGACATCAGCTGAGATTATCAATAAAATGGAGATCGTTGGCACCGAAAACTCATTAATAGTTTCTAATCTGAATCTTTTAATTCAGTCTTACTCAAGTTTTGATGATGGAACAGACGAATCGGGACTGGAGTTGTCACAAGAAAGTTATTCGATTGCTTTACCTGTTGTTGAAAGTACTCTGTAAATAGTGATTATAGGTGCGGATATCCATTTTTTATCCGCACTGCTGTTTAGATAATCATATGAAAATAAGAAAACAAATATCAGCAAACAGCTCTTAAATAAACAAAGACACTTCTTCTTCAGTTAAGCTGCGCCATTCACCTGGCGCTAATTCACCTAACTTAATTGCACCAATTTGTTC
>JADGDH010000076.1 GCA_016745015.1 Colwellia sp. | reverse complement strand
ATGGCAAGCACCTTACTAAGTGAAATGATTGCTATAGCCAAAATTAGAAAGCTTGATAGTTTAGTTGCTTGTGTACGCAGAGATAATGCATCTATGCTCAAAGTTTTTGAAAGAGTAGGATTTATACGCCAACCAAGTGATGATTTTGATGAAGTGAGCTTAAAACTTCCATTAACTGAAAATTTAAATGAAGGAGAAGACTAATGACAGTAGGTATTATTGGCCACTACAAATGTGGTGAGCACGATATGGGTGAGTATCACCCAGAAAATGGCAAAAGGTTAACGGCTATTTCTGATCAACTTATCCGCAGTGGACTTGATTATGTTGTTCGTCAATTTGATGCAAAGCCTATTGATAAATCGCTCATTTCTTTAGCCCACACTCAAGAGTACATTGACTTTGTTTTTAATAATGCGCCTAACGAAGATGATGAAACTTTTTCCGTTGGCCCTGACGCATTAATGAACTCAAAAACATTAACTTCCATTTTACTATCCGCTGGTGCGGCTATTGACGGCGTTGACTTAGTTATGAACAAAACACTAAGCAGTGCTTTTTGTGCTACTCGCCCACCAGGACATCATGCCGAACATGACAAAGGAATGGGATTTTGTTTTTTTAATAATGTCGCTATTGCTGCTGCTTATGCGAGAGATAAATATAAATTAAAACGTGTAGCGATTGTCGACTTTGATGTGCATCACGGCAATGGTACAGAAGATATTGTAAAAAATTATTTTCCACTCGTTGATGATAAAAGTGATGGTGCCTATTTGTTTTGCTCTAGTTATCAATACCCTTTTTACCCTTTTGACATTAAAGAAAGTGATACACCTCCTATAATAAACACGCCATTGGCAGCCACAACAAAAGGCGAAGGTTTTCGCAAAGCCATAAGTGAACATTGGCTACCTGCATTAAATAAGTTTAAACCTGAAATGATTTTCATTTCTGCAGGATTTGATGCACATATTGAAGATGACATGTCGCACGTCAGCTTAACTGAAGCTGATTACCGTTGGGTTACCGATGAACTAAAAATAATTGCCCAAGAGCACGCACAAGGGAGAATAGTTTCCGTACTTGAAGGTGGTTATCATTTAGGTGCTTTAGGCAGAAGTGTTGTTGCACATATTAATGGTTTAATTGGTAACTAAAGTGACTCACATCATAAACAACTGAGTATATTGAAGCGATAGCCTAATGCCACTTCAATATACCAAACACCAAAATATCCCCTCCTCCAAATAATTAAGCAACAGAATGAGCTATAACATTTTTCTCATTGGCTATTTGTTCTTGCACTATAGGTAGTGCTAAAAATTGTTCGTTATAATTATATATTTTTGGCCAGTGTGACTGTTCAATTTTATAATCAGCATGTAATAAACTAATTAAACAAGAACCAATAGCAAGATCTGCAATAGAAAAATCATCGCCAACAAGCCAGCTTTTTTCAGTTAAACGCGACTCTAACAAATCAAAAACCTTAGGAATTAAATCAGTTAAAATTTCATCAACTCTTTTTTGATCTGTTTCATGTTTAAAAAAAACAGGTCCAAGAACTTTTTGGAAATAAAGTGCATTGGTAGTTGGCATTAGTTCTGAATCACTCCATTCCTCAAGCCATAAAGCTTCAGCATAATCTGATGCTTTTTCTGGATATAACGCATTATCATTAGAAATACGCTCAAGGTAAGCAACAATTACAGATGAATCAGCAAAAGCGGCACCATCATCTGCTTTATAGCCTGGAATTTTTCCTGTAGGGCTTGCTTGACGAAATTCCTCATCATCACTGCTTGGTAAGGTCATTTTCAGATCAAAAGGGATATTTTTATGAGCATGCGCCAGCATAGCTTTTCTTACAAATGGGGATGGTGAAACACCATATAATATTGACATCGTTCTCTCTTCTTTTTAGTAAACAAGTAAATTAGTTATCTAAAAAACAATAGACCAACTGGTCGGTATCGTTAATTATTTATTCATATTCACTCAAATATTTGTTGATACCACTTATCCATTGATTCAAATAGCTCTACTGTTGCTTTTCGGCTAGGATCAAGTAATTCATCACTTGATTTTTCTATGCTATCAAATACTTCACTACTACTATTTTTAACACTTTCCCATGCTTCATTGGCAAAAAGTGCAGAATCTTGTTTTCCTTGCTCAAGGCAAGCTTCCATATCAAATGACTCTTGAGTATCGAATAAAATATTAGCATCTTCATTTAATACCCGCTTTTCATCACAGAATTGACTTACTTCTAAATAAGTTAATGTACCAATAACCGCCACCGTACCTATGGTTGCAGCAGAAACAGCCGTTATTGCCACTTTTTTACCTGAGCGCTTAATAAAGCGTTTCGACACATTAGCATTCTTTGTTTTGTGCCTATTTTGCATTTTTTGTACAATATTTTTTGAATGCGTTAATTTACTTAGATGATCAATAGGTAATGCTGCGTACCCAAAAAATGCAAAAATACTAGAGAAAAAAAACTTAACAGCAATAAAAACACAAAAACCGATTGTAATAAGCGTGGATAATACTGCTTTCATATTATTTCCTCTTTATCCTTCTCTAACTTTATAATTACTCGTCATCAAAAATACCAACATAAGTTGGCGTGCTTGAAGTTTTTTTCGCACGGTACATGCCTGTAGTGTTAAATGGCATACTAATATTACCTTGAGTATCAATAATTATTACACCACCCGTTCCACCAGCTGGCATAAGAATATTATGAATAACTTCCTCACCAGCCTGCTCAATACTCTTGTCCTGATATTGAACTCGAGCACAAATATCAGCAGCAACATTATAACGAATAAAATACTCACCATGCCCCGTTGCTGAAACCGCACAAGAGTTGTTATCTGCAAAGGTTCCAGCTCCTATTACAGGTGAATCACCAATACGTCCAAAGCGCTTGTTGGTCATGCCGCCAGTTGAAGTACCTGCGGCGATATTTCCAAATGAATCTAAAGCTACTGCGCCAACAGTACCTACCTTATACTCAACTTCCAATGCATTATGTGCTGCTTGATAATTTTTATTTTCTTGCTCAGCCTTTTTCATTTTTTCTTTAGCTTTAAGCAATGATTTATATCGATGCTCTGTATCAAATATTTTATTATCAACCAACTCAACACCTTGAGTTTTTGCAAATTGTTCAGCGCCTTCACCACTTAACATCACATGTACAGATTCATCCATAACCAAACGAGCAAGGTTTATTGGGTTTTCAATCTGCTTTACTCCTGCTACTGCGCCTGCTTGACGATTCTTACCATACATAATTGAAGCATCCATTTCATGGGTTTCATCATAGGTATAAACAGCGCCTTTACCAGCATTAAAAAAAGGTGAATTTTCTAAAACGTTAATAGCTGCAGTGACTGCATCTAAACTAGACCCGCCTTTATCTAAAACGCTATAACCTGTTTCTACCGCTTGTGCTAGCTTATCGCGATAAGCTTTCTCTTTTTCTGGAGTAAAACGGCTTTTTTCTATAGTACCTGCACCGCCATGAATAGCGATAGCTATTGGCTTAGATGTTTTGTCTAACCGCATTGATTGAGCAAAACTTGCATTAGTTAAGGTTAAAAAAGAAAATAGTGCAATCAATACGCTACTTTTAAATTGAATTTGTTTCATAGATAAACCAATTTTATAAATATAATAATATTTGAATTATAAAGAAGTTAAACGCAAGTAAACAGCCATTTTATTTGTTGTTATACAACCATAATAATACTAGCAACAAAGTAAGCAACAAGCGCTAACGCCCCTCCAAAGAGAGAATAAGGCAGTTGTGTTTTAACATGCTCAAGTAAATCACAACCTGATGCAATAGCTGAAACACAAGTAGTGTCAGATATGGGTGAACAATGATCACCAAAAACACCTCCCCCTAAAATAGCGGCAATAACCAATGATGGTGGTAATCCTAGCGATTGAATAAGTGGCACACCAATGGGGATCAATATGGCAAAAGTGCCCCATGAAGTTCCTGTACTAAACGAAATAATACCACCCACAACAAATAACATTGGCACCACAAAAACAAGTGGTAAATTTTCACCAACAAAACCTGCAATAAACACCCCTGTACCTAACTCTTTAAGACTTGCTCCTAGCGTTAAAGAGAACAAAACAATGGTTACTAAGGGCAATAATTCAGACAAACCTTCAAAGCCAACTTCTACTAATTCTTTATGGGAAAAGCGTTTAGAAAACAGTAATAAAAAATAAGTAATAGCTAAAGCAAAACAAGTAGCGTAAAGCACTGACTTCCCTCCACTTCCTTTGGTTATATCACCATCACCAGTCCAATACATAAAGAAAAACATAGCTAAAATCATGCTTAATAAAGGCACAATCATAAAACGTGCTTTTGTTGGTGTTATTAACGCTTCTTTTAAATATTCTTTATTGTTGTCTTCTAACGTATGCAGCTCAAGTTCAGATTGCTTTAAAGGACCATGAACATTATCTGTAAACACAGTATAAGCAACCATTAACAAAGCGATAATGGCATAAAAATTAAAAGGAATTGTGCCCCATAATATTGACATTGATGACTGCTCTAATTCATAGTTATTTAGCAATCCCAATACATAAGCACCCCAGCCATTAAGTAATATTAAAATACACACAGGTGCTGAGGTACTGTCAATAATAAAAGCAAGCCGAGCTCTGCTCATTTTGAATTTATCAAACAAATCACGGGATATAATACCAGCAGTAAGCACACTTAAATTTGATTCAATAAAAATCACCATACCTGTCAGCATGGTAACAGTGCCTACTTGCCGTTTACTTTTAGCAACCCCCTTATTTACCAGTTTATTCACCATAGCTGTTACGCCACCTGAATTTCTAATATACGCAAGTAAAGCCCCAATAAGCAGACTAAAAATTAATAACCGGGCATTTCCTGGAGAGCTAACAACAGAGATGGTTCTTTCAATAGAGCCAATAAATGCATAAAAAATAATATTAGAATGGTTCTGATAAGCGAGGAGTAATTCAGAACTAAAAATGGCCATTAGCAAAGCGACTATAACTTCCTTGCGCCATAGTACAACTACGATAGCAACAAGAGGAGGAAGTACAGACAACCATTCCATAAACAAAACCTTTATAATTATTATTTGAAAACTAAAACAGTGTTGCAAATACAAATAGAGTATTCAAGTTTTATAGCCACCATAAAATAATTTGGCATCAATACATCATCAACACATCCAAACCTCTTTAATATGTTATCTCTATATCCATATATGCTAAAGTGATACAACAAAGAGCTGATAATTAATAACTTAGCACTAAGGTTAGCACTAAGGCTCAAATTAAAATAAGCAAAGATAAAGAATATGCCTTGGTTTGACAAAAATAATAACAACTCAATTTTACTTGCTGGAATTCTAGCGTTAACTGTAGGTGTGGGTGTTGCCCGCTTTGCTTTTACGTCATTACTACCACCTATGTTAGATGATTTTCTTAACATATCTTTTGCTGGTATTTTAGCCTCAATTAATTACGCTGGTTATTTATCTGGCTCCCTTTTTTCTATTTTTATCAAAGATATACATACAAAAGTTAAATTTTTCAGAATAGGATTAATAATATGTGTTATCACTTCGTTGTTATTAAGTATAAGTGAAAATAACACCGTTTGGATTATCTCAAGATTTCTCGCTGGATTTGGTGCAGCAATGGCGCTAGTTGTTGGCTCTGCCATTGTGATGTTAAAGCTGAAAAACACTAATAAAACCAAGGCAATGGGAATTCACTTTAGTGGCCTAGGTTTTTCAATTGTAATCACAGATCTTTTGATGCGAGGTGTATTTTATTGTGGTGGAAATTGGCAAGATGCTTGGCTAGTTCTGGCACTATTTGGTGCCCTTTTTTCATGTTATTGCGCTTATATTTTATCATTCGATAAGCAACCATCAGCTAATGTAATCAAACATAAGCTTGATAAGTCATTGTTTTCGCCATTGGTTATCATTCTAATTTTAGCCTACTTCACTGAAGGTGTTGGCATGGTAGTTCAAGCCACTTTTCTACCTGATATTGTTAATTCACTAGAAGGACTATCTGGTTATGGAGGATACACTTGGTTAGCAGTAGGCATTGCAGGTATTCCCTCAAGTATTATTTGGATGCGCTTGGCTCATAGGTTTGGCAGTATTAATATTATGATGGCCGCTATGTTTTTACAGATAATTGGTATTTTAATCCCTACTTTTTCGTCGAACATCTACTTAAATTTATTTAGCGGCATACTCTATGGCGGTACTTTCGTTGGGTTAGTTGCTTTATTTATGAACTATGGTGGACAACTAGCAGGCAAAAACCCTGTATTTATAATGGGAGCAATCACCTCGGCCTACGGCGTAGGACAAATATTAGCCCCTTTATACTGCATTGCATTTATTCAACAGTTTAACAGTTATAACCCTGCATTATATTTAACCGCATTCATTGTATTCATTGGCATTTTATTGCTCGCTTTTTCCAACTATAAATTAAAAAATCTACAACCTTCTATGCAATAATTTTTACTAAAACTACCTGACTAATAATTATTCTCACTTGATAAACAGTGTAGCAATGTTATTATTTTTACACTTTTTTTTACTGTTTTCTCGGAAGATAAAAATATGCGCCCTTTCCTACTTTTACTGTTATTGGTAAGTGTTGTTACAAGTTCCACATTACTAGCGACTGAAGACACTAAGCCGCTACAACAAGCATTTAATACAGTAGAAAAAACACACAATCTAAGTCTGCAATCTCAACAACATATCAATAAATTGTCTGCTGAAACCCAAAAACTATTACAGGCATATCAAATCCTTAACCGCAATACTCAATATCAATTGGCCTATCAAGACGAATTACGTCAAACCATTCAATCTCAACATACCGAACAACAAAGCATTCGTCACAAAATTGAAAGTGTAAAAGCCACACAACAGCAAATTATGCCGCTAATTTATGAGATGACAGATTCACTGGCCAGTTTTGTAGAGCTAGACTTACCCTTCAATTTGGCACAACGCCGAACTGAAATAAAAACATTGCAATCACTGATTAATAATTCACAAGCAAGCTTACCAGAAAAATTTCAAGCCTTGCTTAAACACTTCCAAACAGAAAACGATTACGGAAATAATGCGCAAGGATATCAAGGAAAACTTACCGATGAATCAGAAAGAGAAGTAAAATATTTACGTATTGGCCGTTTAGCACTTTATTACCAAACACTTAATGGTCTTGAATACGGATTTTGGCATCATAAGAAAAAGTCTTGGCAATTAGTGCCTATAACCTACCATGGAGATATGAAAAAAGCGTTTAAAATAGCAAATAACAAAGTAGTACCTACAACAATGTTACTTCCAATTATTGCGCCTTTGCACCGACCAAATAATGAGGCCCTATAATGATTAATTATCGCTTATCGCTGTACACATTTTTCAGTTTATTAATTTACTTAACTTCAGAAGGAGTGAACGCACAAGAAAACACCCTGCAAGCGTTATTGATGAATGTAAAAAACAAGCAGCAACAAAGCATGCAAATAAATAAGGAACGTGAAACAGCCTTTTTAGCAGAACAATCTCAACAAAAGAAGTTGCTGTTTAAAGCTGAAGAAGCCTTTCGAGATGTACAAGCCCAAAATCAACCGCTGTTACAAGAAACCATTAAAAACGACCAAACTATACAAGAACTAAATGAAGAGTTAGCATCAGAGATTGAGGCATTAGGCGATATATATTCCGTATTAAATAGCTTCACTAACGAAATAAGCAAAGATTTAACCCAGTCAATGATCCACGGACAATTTCCTCAGCGCCAACAAATTTTAACTGAGTTAAATAACAAACAAACGCTGCCAACCTTGGCACAAATAAGTCAATTTTGGTTCACTTTATTACACCAAATGATTGAGACAAGTTATATTGCCCAGTTTCCCGCTAAAGTTATCGATCAAAAAGGTAATACTAAGGAACAAGAAGTTACTAGAATTGGCACTTTTACCGCTTTTAGTGAAGGAAAATATTTAACATGGTTACCACTCTCTCAAGAATTTTTAGTGTTACAACGCCAACCAAGTACTAAGCTTACACAAATTGCAGAAAATTTCTCTCTATCATCAAGCACCATTCAACCTATCGTAATAGACCCCAGCCAAGGTAAATTACTGGCTATGCTAACGGAAAAGCCACTTTTAAATGAGCATGTACAATCAGGCGGTATTGTTGGTTATATAATATTGACATTAGGTGCGCTTGGGGCAATGCTTATTTTTTACCGTTTTATTTACTTATGGTTAATTCAAAAACAAATTATGCGTCAACTAGCGAATATAGACTCGCCACAAGAGTCAAACCCACTGGGGCGCATTATGTTAACGGCTATTTCATCTCAAGCGAATCATTCCCAATTAGAATATGAACTAGACGAAGCCATTTTAAAAGAAGTTACCCCGTTAGAGCGTGGCCATGGATTTCTTAAAGTATTAACAGGTGTAGCACCACTACTAGGGCTACTTGGCACCATAACTGGCATGATAGAAACATTTCAGTTAATGAGCTTATACGGCACTGGGGATGCAAAATTAATGTCGTCTGGTATTTCTCAGGCGCTAGTTACAACGGCATTGGGGTTAATTGTAGCCATTCCACTTCTATTTGGTCATAACATTATAACCACTCGTAGTAAGCGCATTGTGCACTTACTTGATGAACAATGTGCTGGGTTAATGGCTAAATTTTTCGAACGTTTACCACAGTCTAAATTGAATGAACTAGAAAATTCATAATGAATACAATGCTTATTGATGCTTTAGCAAAACTACAACACTTTAGCGATATAGGTGGCAATATTGCCGTGGTGATTTTGC
Organism: Colwellia sp.; assembly: GCA_016745015.1. GTDB lineage: Bacteria > Pseudomonadota > Gammaproteobacteria > Enterobacterales > Alteromonadaceae > Colwellia. Next base: position 5,606 of record JADGDH010000076.1, on the reverse strand, counting down.
TAGTAATGTGCTTTCTCTGGTATTTAATTTTAGAGCGTTTGTATTTTAACCGTTTTGATTACCCTATTTTAATGCAAAACATAATTCACCACTGGGAATCTCGTTCAGAGCATGAATCATGGTGCGCTAAACAAACACGAACCATGCTTATTGCCCAAGCAAAATCAAAGCTTCAAGAAAATATATCTACATTAAAAAACTTGGTTGTTATTTGCCCTTTACTAGGATTACTTGGCACAGTTATTGGCATGATAGAGGTTTTTACTGTGTTAGGAAATGTGGGTATGAATGAGCCTAAACTTATGGCTGCTGGCGTGTCTAAAGCCACTATCCCCACAATGGTAGGTTTAGTCGTTGCTTTATCAGGAATTTATTTTAGTACTCGCCTTAGCCTTCAAGTAGAAGTAAAAGTGCGCATATTGTCAGACAAATTGCGAGTACCACAAAAAATTACTCATGCTAATATTCATGTTCATGGTAATAATAACCCATGACATTATTTGTGGCTTACCTCAGGTCAACAACACGATTTAGTGTCTTATTAGTTGGCGCTTTATTGGTTAGTTATGCCATCTTTTTATTCATGTATAGTTTCATTTATCACGACGAGGGTAATTTAATCCCTATAGAAACTTACCTTGTTGAAACAATAAACATGCCAGAGCCTGAGCCCGAAAAGCCACCTATCACCCAACCCAAAGAAACAACCGCTGAGGAAATGCCTGACACGCCCAGTTTGAATTTAGAACTTATGCAATTAGATATGCCATTGTCAGATATGGCTCCGCCTGAAATATCTCTAAACCCAGAAATAAAAAACTTTGATTTTAAACAATCAAATTTAACTGATCAATTTTCTGTACAAAATGTGTCTTCAGGTACTGGCACTGGAATAAAACAATCAACAGGGCTGGCCATAAAACCTTATGCTAGCGTTCAACCCAATATTCCCGAAATAGCTTGGGTAAATCGTATAAATGGTTGGGTAGAAGTTTCTTTTGTTGTTGATGAAAAAGGAAAAGTAGGACAAGTATTAGTACTTGACGCTGATCCTAAAGGTGTATTTGAAGAAGAAGTTATTGCAGCGGTACGCCTTTGGGGATACCCACTTTACATGCACGAGGGAAAAGCAGTCTCTATTCGGTTAATCCAAAAAATAGAATTATTCTGGAAAGATTACCCAAGTAATAGAGACTATTAACAATGTGGATTACTAAAAAGTAGCATACCTGTGATAAAGAAACTAACAAACCAAATTATTAAACAAATGACTTTGCTAAACCAATTATTGGCAATATGTGGCGTATTAATGTCTAGCCTACTTATGTGTGGCTCTATAGCAATGGCAGACCAATATAAAAGTTTTATGATTGTAGAAAAAAACAATGCAAATATTAAAGCCTTAAACACCCCTGAGTTATTAGAAAAAAACTTATCAAAAATAAGTCAATCGCAACAAGCGCTTGCTCAACGTTTTCTTGCCCGACATTTTGTAGAAAAAAAACAATACCAGAAAGCTATCTCGTTTTACCAAGAATCATTACAAAATGACGATTTGTCTATTTTTTCTAAACAACAACTGCTTGATGAGCTTAGTATTATTTATATGTTTACCAAACAATATAAATTGGCAATCAGCACCTTAGATCAGTATCAACAGGTTTCAACCAAGATTTCTGCAAAACTTGCTAAAGATAATACGAAGATAACAAACCAGTCGACTCAAAAAAACGCTTTACCAACCCAAAACAACAAACGCTTTTTTGATAGGGTATTAATACGCGCCCAAGCTTATTTTTATTTAGGTCAATACAACAAAGCAACAACTGCTTTACACGAAACATTTAATGAAGCGTCTCTAGATCGTTTAACCGCTAAGATTAATTCAAACGATACCTCCTTTGTTTTTGAGAAAGTAGACCAAGCTTTATCGTTATTTTATGCGATGCAAGCTTTTCCTCAAGCGGTTGATGTATTGAATTACTTGATCAAGATATCACCGAAAAACAAATCTCATTGGCAAATGTTGACCCATGTTTACATGAAGATGGAACAGCAACAAAAAGCGCTTGATACCCTAGTGCTAGCCGAGGCCCAATTAACCCCCTCAAACGTAAGTTCATCTACACCAGACCTGCCAAAAAACCAATTTGAGCAATCTTCCTATGACTGGCTGATAGCGCTTTATGTTAATAATCAATTATATTTTCAAGCGGCTCAAAAACAATGGCAATTAATGCAACAAAAGCTTTTCCCGCAGGATGACAAAGCATACTACCAACTGTTTAATTTATGGTATCACGCTAAAGAAATAACCAAAGCACAACAAGCACTAGCAAAAAGCGCAGAGTTAAGCCAAAAAGCAGAGCATTTTATTCAGTTAGCACAACTACAATTGCAACAAAATAATTGGTTGCAAGTAGAAACTGCAGTGCTTAGCGCCTGTAAAATAGGTTTAAACGACAAGCTTATTGGCAAAGCTAACTTATTATTAGGCGTGCAATATGCTCACAGAGGAGAGCGCATATTGGCTAAACAGGCCTTTACTAATGCTAATTATATAGGAGGCTCCATAGAAGAATCTGCGAAATGGTTACGGTATTTAAATAACGGAGAAGTAGATGAAAACTTTAATCCCTACGGAAAATTTAATGGCCCGTGTATTCCCCGAAGTGAAAAAAATCTGCTAAGTATAGTCAGTAATTTAATTTCGCCAACACAACCCTTAGCAAAACCAAAAATAACCGTTTTATCTCATCCAAAGGTTGAAAAAATCACTTTAGCTACACAATTTAAAACGCTACCTAGAATGACTTTTTATGGCTTAGAAATATCTACCAGCAAAGCAGATTTTGGTGATAAATTACTTAAGAATATATTTAGACTTTATCGAATAGTAATGCGTAAGGGCGGCAAGATAAAAGGGCCATTACACATTATTTATCAACGTAATGAAAAGCCATCAACCTCTGATGAATTGGTATTCACCCTTGCACTTCCTATAAACGGTTCAATGCTAGGGCAAGCAGGTGTTAGGTCTTTTAAAACAACAAAATTTTACGCTTTAACTTCTCAATTTGAGGGTAAGTTTGAGGATGTCGTTAACGCTTGGCAAAAATTATTAGCCTATGCCAAACAAGAGCAGCTTATTATATCAGGAGAAAACCGACAGTTATTTATGAAAAATATGCCTGACGGTTATGTGCAATTAGAATTGCAATTGGGTTTACTAAACGATGATATTAATACTGCAATAAAGTAGTTAGCTAATCTAAAGATTTCTTAGACCCCGTAACAGATTTTGTTACAGGGTCGGCTAAAATCATAATAATTGAATCTTACACTTTAAATTGATTTGTTAAATTCATTAATTCATTAACAAAATCATCGAGTTTTATTGTTTTACTATTAATTTGATTAATTAAATTATTACTTTCGTGAGTACTACTGACAATTTGATTAATATTTTCATCTAGTGAAGCTGTAACTTGACTCTGCTCACCAACACTGGTTGAAATATGCAATGAAATATTATTAATATTATCACTCGCTATGGTAATTTTATCGATGTAATTAACAGACTCTTCCATTGCTTGGCTTGTTTTTTCTCCTTTATTTCTACTTTCTTGTACAATTGTCACTACAGAGCCCGTGCCTTGGTGAAGTTCAGAAATCATATTACTAATTTCTTCGGTACTTTGTTGTGTTCTACTTGCTAATGCACGCACTTCATCCGCAACAACGGCAAAACCTCGTCCTTGTTCACCTGCACGAGCAGCTTCAATTGCAGCATTTAATGCTAATAGGTTCGTTTGATCGGCAATAGATTTAATAACATCAATAACCCCTGTCATATTTCCTACGGTTTTTGTTAATTGAGAAATAACATGATTTGTTTGTTCTAAATCTGTTGAAAGCTCACTCACTAATGTCATTGAATTATTGATGACATTACCAATTTCTTTTGCTTGCTCTTTAGCTTCATAAGCAGAATCGGAAGAATGTTGAGAAGTAGAAGATATCTCTTTAGTGTTTGCAGCCATTTGAGTAATGGCTGTCGCTACCATATCAATTTCACTTTGTTGTTGTTCAAAAAGAGAATTGACATCAGAAACGTCTGATTTAACAGATGATGACGTTTCACTTATCGTATTGGTGGTTGCAATAATAGTTGTAACCATACTTTGTATTTTATCAATAAAGTAGTTAATTTGGTTTGATAACTCTCCAAGTTCATCTTTATTTTTAAAGATGAGCCGTCGAGTTAAATCGCCCTCACCTTGGGCAATATCAGTAACCGAATTAATAATTGCTTGCAAAGGGCCTGTAACAATTCGCTGTGATAATACCAATAAAATCAAAACCAAAAGAGTATTTATTAATAAAACCTCAATAAAAATTATGGTAAGTGCTCTAGTAACTTTATTATCAATTTCTTGTTGATTAATACTAACAACCAACTGGCCTACCTCACTTTTATCACCATATGCTTCATGAGTTAATTTTAGCTTGAAAATATCACCTTCAATACCGTCATTATTCTTAGCAAACTGCTCCTCTCCACTTAACAATATTATTTTAATACCATAAATATAAGGCGTTTCAATTTCTGAAGCACCTATTTTGGCTATTTGCTCTGTTAAGTCCATATACAGAGCTGCGGGTAAGTTAAGTTTTAAGCGTTCAATAACACGTTTTATGCTTGATTGAGCATCATCATGTAATGAATTTTTTACATTTTGGTAATCATAGGTACCTTTTGCAATTAAGATAAGCGTAATAAAAAAAGTTGATAAAAATATTAACCTAAATTTAATGCTAAAATTGGAACCAAAATAAATCATAAAAACCCTAGTACATTAGAATAAGTTACGTGTGTTATTAGTTGAATCGATGACAATAAATCATTCAAATTAACGGCCTAATTCTACTGATTATCACTAAAAACAAACATCAAGCAATCTATTATTAGTATTAAGACTAAAGGACTAGGGTATTTCCTCGGTACTATTTCAAACCAAAACTTAAAAGCTCGATGAGAAACCTTGAATTGAACCAGCTTTAAACCCCAACAAGGGATCTTGAGTCAATTCATGCGCTCGGTGCCGAATTTTCCTAGCGTCATTGACTTCAAGTCGGTAATTTGTAATCCTTTTTTCACCTTCAAACCCGCCTATCCCCTTAACAACTTTTTCAGGTACCTACCTAAATCAGCAAATATGTATACAAGAGAGTTAATCCGCCCACTCTCGATATATAGATGCTTCAATGAATACTTAGACGCTGCATATTATCAAGCATCGCGGATTACTTAATATCTACTAAGGCACACCCTAGAAGTATGTATTGCTAAAAAGACATGTACACTACCATCAAGTATAACCTCATTTGGAGCTGCTATATTTTTCAATTCTCCAATAGGGCATTACCATTTTTCAACAAGTGTCGTAATTCAGGGATTTTGTCTCGAGCTTGTGCTAAAGTCGGAGCAGGAAAGCGGCCTAGCGTTAAGCGCCTAGGAATAGCTTGAAATTTGTAAAGAAATAAAATAAAAACTAATCAATTGTTTACATGGATAAAATGAAACAAAACAAAAAAAACCAGCC
>JADGDH010000218.1 GCA_016745015.1 Colwellia sp. | reverse complement strand
TAAAAGAGCAGTTTTCCACTGCCGCTAAAGATAAACCAATTACGCCTTGTGCCAAGCCTAGTGAAAAAGATGATAGTACGAATGATGATAATACGAATAGAGAAAGTATAACCAAGAGCGACATTGCTCATTTTACTAATTTATAATAATTAAACCATGTCTCCTAGCGTTTGCGCTAAAAAGATCCGATAGTTATTGACCCTAAAAATGTGACCCCCATGATTTTCAATCTATTTAAAAGTAAGAATAACTGGCAACATAAAGACAGTAATGTTCGTATTGCTGCAATAAATGAAGAATTAAAAACTGATAATAATGAAAATAAAGCTACTTTGTTATTGTTACTTAACGAAGACAGCAGCGAGTTAGTACGCCGTGCCGTTCTGTTGAAGCTTAACAATTTTGATGAGTATCTTATTGCGAGTAAAACTAATACTAAAAAATTAGTGCAAGAGTTCGCAGCATTGCAGGTTCAAGAGGTTTTAGCTGGAAAGCATAAAATAATTTTATCGAATGATAAAAAGCAGGCTTTTCTTACCAAAGCAGTAAGCGACCAAACGGTTGATACTTCATTATTAAGCTATTGGCTTGAACATGAAAAAGATCCATCATTGATTTTGGACTTGTTTGAAGTACTTGTTAAAAAGAAAAATACCGCTCAGTTTTTATTACAAACATTTACTAAAAAGCAATCTGCAGAAGTGCAGAAGTTGTTGTTATCACTTAAGCTTAATGAATTAAAAGAAGCAACTTTATTAACAAAGCTTAGTAAGAAGTCGGCTAATGACGACATTATACAGTTAATAAATGACCGTTTAGCTCAGTTAGTTGAACAAAAAGAAAAGCCTAAAAAATTGTTGAAACAAAAACAGCTATTACTTTCAAAATTATTAGCACTAAAAGATCAATCAGATTATGGTCAATACATAACGACTAAAGCCGCTTTAGTAGAAAGCTGGCAGCATGACTTATCTGAAATAACGTGCTTAAGTGATGAAGAACAGCAAATACTATTAAGTAAGTTCGATAAAATAATAGGGCAGCTTTCACAGATTTTTGCACCAAAAGAAGATGCATATCAACAAGCTAAAATTGCAGAACAATTACTAAATGATAAAAAAATAGCTAAAGCTTATTTTAACAAAGTCATTACAGAATTGAATCAGAAAATAACTACAGCTGTTTTTGAAGGTGACGCTGCTTTTGAAGCTGACAATACAGAAAATGAACTTCTCAACCAAAATGACTTTTTATCTGAACTAAATCAGCTTAACGAAAAAATAACAGCAAGCGTGTTAAATTCATTAGAGCAGGGCGAATTTTTACAAAAAATATCCCACTTAGAAAAGCGCTTAACCCAGTTGCCTGAAATTGCTCAATCAGTTAGTGCTGCAATCTCGCTTATTTCAAAAATTTCACAATTAACCTTGCCACAAGTATTAAGCGATTTAAACGATCGTCAACAAACCTATTATGATTGGTTAATACAGTGGAAAGAAGTAAATCAAAAAGCCCATGGCGCTCTTCCTCAGTCAATCATTGATGCGCATAAAGAGATTACACAGAATTGGAAAAATGGATTAAAGCCTCTACAACAGGAACAGAAAAAGTTATTTGATCAAACCAAGAAAAAATTAATAGATTTAAAGCGCTTACTTGCTACTGGGAAATACAAAGTATGTTTTGGTTTATTTAAAGGTGTAAATCAGGTAATAACGTTATTATCAGTTCAACAACAACAGCAATTACAACGTGATTTTGACAATGTAAGTAAAAAAATGGCAGAGGTTAGTGATTGGGAACACTATATTGCTACGCCACGAAAGCAAGAGCTACTAGTAGAAATTAACGCCCTAGTTACAACACCCTTGGATGATCCTAATGCCCAAGCTGATAAAGTTAAGCAGTATAGAAAAACATGGAATTCATTAGGTCACGCAGAAGAGGCTTTAGATAAAGAATTAAATGATCAGTTTAACCTTGCTTGTGAGCAAGCTTTTGCACCCTGTAGACTATTTTATGCAGAGCAAGAAAAATTACGAGCGGTACATTTAGTTGCCCGTAATCAAATACTTGAACACGCAGCAAAACTCGCTGAAACAATTACATCTACAGAGCTTGAAAGCTCATCTATAGATTTTAAAGCGCTTGACGGAAAACTAAATAAGCTACAACAACGTTGGCAACAAGCAGGAGAGGTTGATAGGCAACAATATCAATCATTATTAAAACAATTTAAAGAAACATTACAACCCGTTAATAAAGCTATTAAAGACTTTCATGGTATTAATGCCACTAAAAAACAAGCGTTAATTGCTAAAGCAGAACAGCAATTAATAATAGAAGACATCTATCAGGCTATTGAAGGTATTAAGCAATTACAGCAACAATGGCGAGATGTTGGTTTTGCTGGTTCTCATCAAGAATCCAAGTTATGGCAAAAATTCAGAGCAATTAACGACCAAGTTTTTGCTAAACGTGATCAAGTTAAATCTGACCAACAAGTAGAGTTAGCACAATTATCTGAAAGCTATAATCAAGAGCTTATTGTTATTAAAGCTAATATTGATAATGTAGATAAAGTTAATATCGATAAAAACAGTCTTATTAATGCTAAAGATCAAGCAGAAGAGTTATTAAGCAGAGTCTTTTCTAATAGACCTGTCCTTAAATCAGTTGTTAGCGTTGTTGAAGCATTTATTAAACAACTTAACGTTCAAATAAAGCAACAGAGTGTTGAACAAGAAAACAAAAGTTGGCTAAGCCTGTTCATTTTACTTGAAAAGATGGCACAAGCTGATTTTAATGTGTCAACAGAAAAACTTGTTGATGAGTCTGAATATCAAAACCTTACAAGCACTTGGCAAAAGCGCTTAATAGAGCAATGTTCATTAACAACGAAAGCTGATGCTGAAACACGCGCCAATAAAACACTAGAAATTGAAGTTTTGGCGCAAGTAGAGTCGCCAGCAGAGCTTGCAGCACAACGTATGGCTGTACAGGTGAGTTTAATGCAAGAACAAATGCAATCATCGACAAATATAGATTTAGCACAAAGCTTTGTTGATTGGTTGCGTTTAGGAAAACTAACAGCGGATGATTTAGATTTACTTATAAGAATAAAGAAAATATTTGTTCAATAAAT
>JADGDH010000217.1:1787-3151 GCA_016745015.1 Colwellia sp. | reverse complement strand
TCATCGGTAAATTAACCCAACACATAGATACAGGTTTACTTGGGTTATCATATAGTCAACGGTGGCAAGAAACAGGCTTTGCAATTTCACCTGCTTTAACGTTTGAAAATCATGATAAAGCAGCAGCTTATAACTTCTTGGATAATCTTCTACCTGAAGGTAAAGCGCGAAAATTGCTTGCACAAAATATTGGTGTAAATGAAAATCAGGTATTTCCTCAAGTAAGAGAGATAGGTAACGATCTTTGTGGTGCCTTCTCTTTTTTAGCAGAGCAAGTTTCGTCAGTAGATAAAGCTATTTTTAGAGTGATCGAAGAAAAAGAGCTTATTCATCGTCTGAATAATAAAGAAGATATTGGGCTCTTACAGTGGGATGAAAAACCAAGGTTAAGTGTTGCGGGTGTTCAAGATAAATTAAATGTTTTTGTGAATGAATATGACCAAATTGGTCTAGCCGATGGCACACTAAGCTCTACTTATATTCTTAAATTTGAGCGTGAAAGTTGCGCTAATTTAGTTATTAATGAATATTTTTGCATGAAGCTATCAAAACTTGTCGGCTTGCCAACATCAGAAATTACATTAAAACGATTTGGTAAACATCCTGCGCTTTCAGTAAAACGTTTTGACAGAAAATATGATGTCACGAGCAACAAAGTATTAAGAAAGCATGTGATTGATGGTTGCCAAGTATTAAACTTACCAAGAGATTATAAGTATGAGCGTAACCTTGGAGATGGTAGAGATGTAAAACATATTCGAGATGGGGCTAGCCTTGAAAAGTTATTTAATTTCTGTCGTCAATCATCCGAGCCAATCGCAAATATGCAGTGGTTAATTAATTGGCAACTATTTAATTTGTTGATCAGTAATTATGACAGTCACGGTAAAAATGTTTCTTTCTTTTATGGTGCCAACGAAAGTGTTTTTACACCTGCTTATGATTTAGTCAATGTCGCTATGTTTAATCAGTTTAAGCACACCTTAGCAATGGCCATGGGAGATGAGTTTGATCCTAACACCATAAATGCGTATCAGCTGGCAGATTTTGCTGATAGTTGCCAGCTTGATAGAAAGTTAGTTAGTCGGATGCTAATAAAACTAGCGACAAGGGTATTAAAAGTAATTACTGAAAATAACATAATATCCGAGTTGGAAGCAGAAGGTGTGATTTCACAAAAAGAAACTGATTATCTTCATCAAGTAAGCGTACATATAAAAAATAGAGCTACCCACTTATTAGGGGAAGCAGACAAAATAACCCTGATTGAACTATAAGTATTTATGTATGGTTTAAGACGTTAAAGCACTGTAGGTCGATGCTTGCCTTGACAAAAGGCTTTGTAGGTCGATGCTTGCCTCGAC
>JADGDH010000217.1:0-1687 GCA_016745015.1 Colwellia sp. | reverse complement strand
TGTAGGTCGATGCTTGCCTCGACAAAAAGGCTCTGGTTATGCATGGAGCATATAACCTACCTAGGTGCCCTTGATGGTAAAATAAATATCAGTGATAAATAATCCCTTATCCCTTATCCCTAATACGTAAAATACGTAAAATTCGTAAAATACGTGTAATTCGCTGACGCTGGGCATGATGTTTGTTGTGTAGATAATGATCAAAATAAAATTAACAGTAGACAAAAAGATAAATGAATAGTGCGAAAGGTAATTATACTACTTGAGTGAGTGTAAAAGTTGGTTGAATGTTGATTTAAGTTTGGTTAAAGTATATATAAATGTATATGTTTTTGTGACTTGTTAGATGAAAGCTTTAGAACTGCAATATCGTTTACAACAATTAGAGCTACAAACTAACACCGCCTTATTTTCATATAATCAGGCTAAAGTGTTATTTGCTGATGAAAACGAAAAAACTATGTATACCGCATTGTGTCGACATACTAAAAAAGGTGTCATTCAAAAAGTTTGCAAAGGCGTTTGGTTAAATCCACTCAGCCGTTTTGCTCAGAATGATACTCGTTTGGAAGAGCTAGCATTGCTGCTCCGCGTTGATCACTATAACTATGTTTCGCTTGAAACAGTGTTAAGCCAAGCAAGCGTAATTAGCCAGCAAATGTTTAGTTATTTAACTGTAATGACAACAGGTGCCAGTAAACTGATTAAAGCGAGTTTTGGTACTTTAGAATTTACTCATACTAAACGTGATTTAATTGAGTTAAGTTGCCATAAAGTACCCAAAGGACATAAGTTGCCATGGGCAAGTGTAGAAATTGCCTATCGTGATTTAAAGCGTATTGGCCGAAATTTAGAAATGATAGACATGAATGAACTGCAAAATTTTTTGCCAAGCAAAAGCAAAAGAACAAATATAGAGCAGATAAATGGTTGATAAAAACGTAAATACTAATCTAAAGTCAAACTTGTTACATGACATGGTGAATAGTGCTTGTGCTAGCCAAGAATTAGCTGGCATGGAAGCTACAGTAGAAAAAGAGTTATTACACTACGATATTATGGCAGCTTTGAGCCAATCGGGCTTGCTAACAATGCTCACTTTTCAAGGTGGAACTTGTTTAAGAATGGCTTATGGCTCACAACGGTTGAGTGAAGACCTTGATTTTGTTGGAGGTATAGATTTTTCCCCTGAAGATTATCAAGATTTAGCGCAAGTATTAATAGATTATTTTAAACCTAGATATGGTTTAGATATTAGGGTGAAAACACCAAAAGAAAGATGTTTCAGTAGTAACAGTGTTGGTGTTGGTCGTTGGATGGTTGCAATTGAAACGCAATCTCAGGTTAAAAATTTACCTAAGCAAAAAATCAAACTAGAAATTGCTAATGTGCCAAGTTACACACGAAATACAAAGGCAATAAAGCTCAATTATGCTTCACTGCAAGCGGGATTAAGTACCGTTTTAGTGAATTGTGAAAGTGAAGAAGAAATTCTAGCCGATAAAATTGTCGCCTTGTGTTTACGAAAGTTTATTAAAGCGAGAGATTTATGGGATATGGTTATGCTAGTTCAGCAAGGATCAAACATAAACGATACATGGGTGAAAGCTAAGTTTTCTGACTATCAAAGCACTAAAGCACCATTAACATGCTTGCAACAGAGATTAGACGAATTACCTGAATATTG
>JADGDH010000216.1 GCA_016745015.1 Colwellia sp. | reverse complement strand
GCAGTGATAGTTGTGCCAACATTAGAGCCAATAGCTAATGCCAGTGCATTATCATAGGTTATTTGCTGGGCAGCTAAAGCTGTTAATACTAAAACTAAGGTGGCATGGCTAGATTGCATGATTACTGTGGCCGCTATGCCAATCAAAGCATAGACAAATAGCCCTGAATAGCCTTCCATTGCATATGCTGCCAGATCAATGGTTTGCTTAAAGGTATCAAATCCTTCTTTCATATAATGAATACCGAGAAATAGAAAACCAATTCCAGCCAATATATAGCCAATACCTTTTAAAGAACGCGCTTTTTGAAAAATAAGGATAATGCCAAAAACTAGCATTGGCATGGCATAAGCGGAAAGTTTTACTTTTAGGCCAAAGCCCGCAACCATCCAAGCTCCTGTTGTGGTACCAAGGTTGGCACCAAAAACAATACCGATCCCTGCAGCAAGTGGAATTAATTCAGCACTTAAAAATGAGATAGTGATCACTGAAACTAGTGAGCTTGATTGCATTAGCGTTGTACTAAGTACGCCAAAACTTATGCTTTTCCAAAGTTTGTCAGTGGTGCGTCTTAGTAATTTTTCAAGCACTCCGCCAGTAAATGCCTTAAACCCCTCTTCAAGCGCTAGCATGCCAAAAAGAAAAATGGCCACGCCAGCAGTAATTGCCTTAAAATCAGGGCTTAGCCAAAAGCCATAAGTTAATAATATAAAAATGGTGGGTAATAAAATTTTACGAATCATATAGTTTCCATAAATGTTTGCTTGTAAAAAGCAGTAATTCAAATAAGGTGTAGAACACCTTTATTTGAATTTTTTTGAAGGGGAGATTATTGAACCATCATGCCTCTGATGGTATAAAAGATGAGTGCAGCCATTGCGCCAGAAGCGGGTACTGTAATAACCCAAGCAGCAGCAATTTTTAGTAGAGCTGAACGTTTAACCAATTCATTACGATAAACTTTTCCTAATGCCTTACGTTCTTTTTTGGTCAAGTGAGCTTTAGATGACTTGTCTTTAAGTTCTTGTAATAAAATACCTTTCTTTTTTATTGGTGCTTTTTTAAATTCAGCTAAAAAAGCATCAATCTCATCAGAATTAGTATTGTCATAGTGATGTTTTATTTCTTCAATTCTGTCTATGTGACTGGCTTTAATAAATTCGCGTAAAAAACCAACACCAAAAACTCCGCCTACGGCAATATGAGTTGAACTAACGGGCAAGCCAAGTTGGCTTGCTATGATTACCGTGATAGCTGCTGCCATAGCAATACAGAAGGCGCGCATTTTATCTAGTTCAGTAATTTCACTACCAACGGTACGAATTAATTTTGGTCCATAAAGTGCTAATCCCAGGGCAATACCAACAGCACCGATCATCATCACCCACATTGGTATAGCTGCTTTGGATGCTACACCGCCACTAGTAAGAGCATCATTAATAGCAGCCAGTGGTCCAACAGCATTAGCAACATCATTCGCGCCATGAGCGAAACTTAAGAGTGCCGCAGAAAATATCAAAGGCATAGTAAATAAATTATTAACACTTTCTTTATTGTTTTCTAGACGGTCTGCCATTTTATGAATAATAGGACGTATGAATATATAAACGACTGCAGATACCGCTGCTCCTGCCATTAAAGCGGTTGTAATATCTATTTTCCAGATTTTTTTTAGCCCTTTCATTATCAAGTAAGTGCTGAACGCCCAAACCATAAAAAGGATTAATAATGGCACAATACGCTTAGCGGCAGAGATCATATCGGTTTGATAAGTAATTGTTCGCTTAATAAGCAGGAGAAATCCTGCTGCAATCAGCCCTCCAAGCACGGGTGATATAACCCAGCTTGATGCTATTTTACCAAGTGTTGCCCAGTTAGCTATATCCCAACCGCCAGCAGCAATACCAGCCCCTAAAACACCACCAACAATAGAGTGAGTAGTTGATACAGGAGCGCCTGCGATAGTTGCTAAATTTAACCATATAGCACCTGCTAACAGCGCGGCCATCATCAACCAAATGAAAGTTTGACTATTAGCGATCAAGTCAGGATTAATAATTCCTTTTTTTATTGTTCCAACTACTTCACCACCAGCAAGTAAGGCTCCTGCAGCCTCAAATATAATTGCAATTATAATCGCGCCGCCCATGGTTAGTGCTTTTGAACCCACGGCAGGGCCAACATTATTAGCAACATCATTGGCACCAATATTCATCGCCATATAACCGCCAATCATACCAGCAATAACTAACATTATTTGATCGGTTGAGTTCAGGCCTTGCTGACTCGTATAGAGCATAATGCCAACAATGAAAAGTAGCGCAGTTCCTATACGAAAAAGTTCTTTTCTTCCTGTCTCAGTTGCTTTTTCAATTTTGTTAAAACTTTTAATTTCCATAAGTTTATATTACCTATTTATTGAATTATTTTTATTACAACAAGTAATGATGTTCGCCCGAGCCTTTATTATTGACTTAAGTCGATAATAAAGGCTCTTTAATCATTTGATTTTGCTTTTAGGCAGTGGCTACTAGCTTATTTTTTTCTATTTCTTCTGTTTTTATTAGCCGCTCTTTTTGCTTTTTTGATTGCTGATTTTTTTGAGGCTTTTCTTTTCGCTTCATTATTACTTTTATTGGTAGGTGAACTTTTAAGTGCTTTATTCTGTTTGTTTTTTTTGCTCTTTGAAGTTGTTACTTTTGCGGTTGTCTTCTTTTTAGAAGCGGCTTCTTTTTGCTTTGTAACTTCTTTCTTTTCAGCAGCTCTCTTTTTTGCAGCTTCTTTTGCTTTTTTGATAGTAGTTTTTTTAGACAATTCTTTTTTAGCTATTTTTTTAGTTTGTGCTTTATTTAGCTCACGAATTGCTTTTTTCAACTGCTTCTTGGCATTTAGAACAGATGCTTCTGCTGATTCTGCTTTAGCTAGCGCTTGTTTTGCCTTCTTTGAAGCATCCTGTGCAGCAGCAATTGATTTTTCGACTACGGCCTTGCTTTTTTTAAGTGTTTTTCTTAAGTTTTCTAGTTGTTTATTAGCATCGTTCATTTTGTTTTTCCTATTAAAAAATTTGGTACTTGTTATTTACGCTATAATTTCTTTACTGCTTTTATGAATTAATCCATATTCATTTGTTCATCTTTCTCATGAATTTTTGTTGATGAACCAACAATTAATGGATCAGGTG
>JADGDH010000075.1 GCA_016745015.1 Colwellia sp. | reverse complement strand
AAGCTACAAAAAACGTGTCAGGAATTTAGGTTATTATTTAATTATGATCCTGAACGGGGTAATTGGCGAGAAAAATATCAGCAGCAACAGTTTGTACAAAAATTTCAACGATTAAAAGTTGATTTAGATTTTTTATATCAAGTAATTAAACTGTGTGTTTCTCGTAACGAGGCTATTGATAGCTGCTTTGACCGAGCAGTAAACTTATTGGCGCAATATGATGTAATGGCAAATGTTGATGTTAACGGTATGAGTTTTTGGTATGAAACCACACCGCGCCATGTGGTACTACATTTAACACCATTAAGTGTTGCTGATAAATTTAGTGCTTATGTAAAAGAGTCAGGGGCAGGTTGGATATTCACCTCGGCAACGTTAGCGGTAGATAATAGTTTTAATCATTTTGCTAAACACTTAGGTTTGCTTGGTGCAAACCAGTTGTTATTAGAAAGTCCATTTGACTACCAACAACAATCTCAATTAATTGTTCCACGTTACTTACCTGAAGCTAATGATAAACATAGGGCTGAACATTTAGCGCAATTAGCACAGCCGTTAATTGCGGCGAGTAAAGGCGCTTGTTTTATGCTTTTTACTAGCTATCGTGTTATGCATCAAGTAGCAGAAATTTTAGCAAATAACATTGATAATACTTTATTGGTGCAAGGTCAAATGGGTAAACGTGTTTTGCTCGATAAGTTTGTTGAAACTGACGGGGCAGTATTACTTGCCACGGCAAGCTTTTGGGAAGGTATTGATGTGAGGGGCGACAAGCTAACTTGTGTTATTATTGACAAATTACCTTTTGCTTCCCCTGATGACCCGTTACTACAAGCGCGTTGTGAAGATGTTAGGCGACAAGGCGGTGATGCGTTTGCGCAAATACAGTTACCGCAAGCCGTTATTGCATTAAAGCAAGGGGTAGGTAGGCTTATTCGTGATGTTAGTGATCGCGGTGTAATGGTTATTTGTGATAATCGTTTGGTCAACCGTCCTTACGGGCAAACGTTTTTGAAAAGTTTACCTGATATGAAGCGAAGCCGAGATTTAGCACAAGCAACTGCTTTTCTTGAAGGTATTAACTAGAAAATTAGAATTTAAGGAATAATAAGTGAATTATTTGGCCATTGATGCCTCAACAGAAGCTTGTTCAGTAGCTTTACAAGTCAATACAGAACTTTATAGCTGCTATGATTTATGCCCGCAATCGCATAGTTTGCAATTATTGCCTATGGTGGATAAATTACTAAAAGAAGCTGGTATCACTTTAGCTCAATGTGATGGTTTGATTTTTGGTCGTGGTCCTGGCAGCTTTACTGGTGTGCGTATTGGTGTTGGTGTTGCTCAAGGTTTAGCGTTTGCAGCGAATTTACCTGTTGTTGGCGTTTCAAGCCTTCAAGCTATGGCGCAATTAGCGTTTATGCAAGGCAAGGTGCAAGGCAAGGTGCAAGGAAAAGTAAATAACGAACAATACACTGTTATTGCTGCTATTGATGCCCGTATGGGGGAAGTTTATAACGGCTGTTTTAAGCTTGATGAAAATAATATAATGCAGCCACAGTGTACTGAAGCTGTAACCCCGCCAGAAAAACTGGCACAACATTTGTCTTCAGTTGTTACTAAGGCTGAATATGGTGTAGGTACTGGTTGGGATGCTTACAAGGAACAATTAACGGCATTGAAAAGTAATGTTGGTACTCCTGATGTTTTATTCCCCAGCGCGGAAGCTATGTTGGTAATAGGTAAAGCCGCATTTGAGCAAGGTGAAGGTGTTGCGGCGGAAGAGGCGCAACCAGTTTATGTACGTGACACTGTATCATGGAAAAAATTACCAGGGCGTTAATTGCCTAAGCATAAATTGTTTGCTAAATTAAGCGTATGAATATTTCTAGCTCTTTCAGCTCGCCTTTATCTTCGGGAATAAATAAACCTGTTACACCGATTAAAAATTCGGTGGCTTCAGCTGAGCCTGCTTATGAAATAGCCCAAGAACAATCATCAAATAATCAAACTAATTCCAATGTAGCGATAGACGAACAAGCTATTGCGCTTTTTGAGCAAAATCAAGTTTCTCTTTCATTACAAGAACAAGCAAGTAAAAATAATTTTTCTTCAACTAGCCAAAATCAGTTGTTTGCAAAGAATGAAACGGCTGTTGCTAATTATCAAGTAGTTAGTAATTTAGCTCAGCGTGAATCAATACAGCAATTGTTTGGTGTTGACTTATTTGCATAGTTGCTTAGCTACGAACCTATTTTACCTTCTAGTTTAGGGTCTGTTGATCTTCCGATAAATCGAGTGCCAATGTCTGTTACCTCATCGAATAATAAAAACCAAGAGTCATCAAGCTTTTGGCAAAAGTACCATTTCTTTATTCTACTTATTACTGCAGTTGTTATAAAGCAATTACCTTTTGTCTCTATTCCATTTAATTGGTTAGAAAGTTATTTTCATGAAATTAGCCATGGTATTGCTGCTATTTTAACGGGCGGTAACGTTTTACGAATTCAACTGTTTGCTAATGGCGCTGGTTTATGCACCACGCAGGGCGGTATTGGTTTTGTTATTAGCTTTTCAGGTTATGCTGGCGCAACGCTGTGGGGGTGGGGCATATACAAATTAGCTAGTGCTCATCAAAAAGTCGCGCAAGCCTTTTCAGTGTTAATATTTATATTGCTTGTTAGCTCAATTGTTTTTTGGGGGCGAGATTTACTCACTTGGTTTATTTTGTTGGTATTGGCGGCTATTTTTTTATTAACTATAAAGCTGAAAAAACTTTATTACCTTCAACGGCTAATGCAATTATTTGGTTTATTAATTTTATTAAATAGCTTATTTAGTCCATCCTATTTACTTGATGGTCGTCATTTAGGTGATGGCGCTGCGTTAGCATCAATAACTTTTATTCCTGAAATCATCTGGGTCGCAATTTGGTTTTCAATTGCCCTATTGGCCTTGTACTCACTTTATAAAACAACAAATAAATAAGACGGATTACTATGTCATCAAATAACTTAATAAAAGAAGTTAATTATACGGTTGAAACTATGTCTTTACAGGGGCTTGCTTGTGGTAATAAAGCAAGTGAAACTAATATAGTTTTATGCTTACACGGCTGGCTAGATAATGCAGCGAGTTTTTTACCTTTATTACCTTATTTACAGCAAAACTTACCAAATAAGCACATAATTGCTATTGATTGGCCAGGGCACGGTTGTTCAACACACCGCAGTTTAGATGCACATTATCATTTCATTGATTGGGTTTATGATTTACTACAACTGTTTGAATTAAATAAATGGCAGCAAGTTGATATTGTTGCTCATTCAATGGGGGGGATGGTAGCAAGTGCTTTTGCTGCTGCTTTTCCTGAAAAAGTAAAATCATTAACCTTAATTGATTCTATTGGCTTTATTAGCGCTAAGGCTGAGCAAACAACGCAGCAATTGCGTGATGGTATGCTAAGTCGCTTTAAAAGCAACACTAAAAAACTTAACAATAAACAGAAAAAGCTTCACCCTAATCCTGAATCAGCAATTAAAGCGAGAGTGGCTATCTCGGATCTAAAATATGAACAAGCTAAGGTGCTAGTTGAACGTGGTTTGCTAAAAGAAGAACTGGGCTATAGTTGGCGAAGTGATACCCGCTTGAGGAATACTTCGCCTTATAGAATGACTTTAAAACAAGCTAAACAGTTTATCCGTGATATAAAATGTCCGGTGCAGTTAATTTATGGTAGCAAAGGAATGGATATGGTGAGTTCGGGTATTGATATTTTTGGATCATTGTTCGATCAATTCTCTAGCCATAAATTAATAGGGGGACACCATGTACACATGGAACAACCAGAAAAAACAGCAGAGCTGGTCAAGTATTTTTTAGCTGAATAATGAAGTTTTGATCGTTATTCAAACAAGCGTTTAAAATTAACTGGAACTATTCGTTAAAATTTGATAAAACAGTGGGAGAAATTAAAAGCTTCATAAATATGAAGTAAAAAATAAAAAATATTATTTGTATGCAACATTATTGTTAGCAACAAAACCATCATTGAGGAATTACGTTGTGGAAAAAATCTGGTTAGAAAAAAGTTATCCCCCTGGAGTTCCGTTTGATATAAACCCAGATGAATATCCCTCATTAGTGGCAATGTTTAATAAATATACTGTTCAGTATAGTGACAAAACAGCATTTATTAATATGGGCACTAGTATTACTTATGCAGAATTAGCTGAACAAGCAACAATATTTGCTGCTTATTTACAGCAAGGTTTAGGTCTTAAAAAAGGTGATAAGTTTGCCATTATGGTGCCGAACACTTTGCAATATCCTATCGCCCTGTTTGGTGCTTTATTGGCAGGTTTAACTGTTGTCAATGTAAACCCTTTATATACAGCGCGAGAGTTAGAGCACCAACTTAAAGATTCAGGCACCAAAGCAATATTGATCATTGAAAACTTCGCGCATACACTTGAAAAAATTGTTGCAAGAACACCAGTTGAACATGTCATTATGACTTCTTTAGGTGATCGTCTTGGTTTGGTTAAAGGCAAAGTGATCAATGCGGTTGTTAAGTATGTTAAGAAAATGGTGCCGGCTTTTAATTTACCTGATGCTGTACGGTTTAATGCAGCTCTAGCAAAGGGTAAAAATTTAACTTTTACACCTGTTGATGTATACGGTGATGATTTAGCTTTTTTACAATATACGGGCGGCACAACGGGATTGTCAAAAGGTGCAATGTTAACGCATCGAAATATGGTATCTAATTTAGAGCAAGCCAAAGCGGCAATAAGACCATTACTTGAAGATGGTAAAGAATTAGTTGTAACAGCTTTGCCGCTTTATCATATTTTTGCTTTAACATCGAATTGCTTAACCTTTATTACATTAGGTGGTAGTAATTTACTGATCACTAACCCTCGTGATATGCCAGGCTTCGTTAAAGAGCTTAGTAAATATAATTTTACTGCTATTACGGGCGTAAACACCTTATTTAATGCTTTATTGAATACTCCTGGTTTTAAAGATTTAGATTTTTCAAGTCTGAAAATGTCTCTGGGTGGTGGTATGGCGGTTCAGCGACCTGTAGCTGAACGTTGGGAAAAAATAACAAATACACGATTACTTGAAGGTTATGGTTTAACCGAGTGCTGTCCTATGGTGTCATTAAGTCCTTATAATCAAGAAGGCTATAATGGAACTATTGGCTTACCTGCACCGTCAACTAATATTAAAATAATGTTAGAAAATGGTAATGAAGCACCAGTGGGAGGCGCAGGTGAAATGTGGGTACATGGCCCACAGGTAATGAAGGGGTATTATAATCGCCAAGAAGCAACGGATGAAATATTAAAAGATGGTTGGCTGGCAACAGGAGACATCGCTTGTATGGATGAGCAAGGATTCTTTAAAATTGTTGATCGCAAAAAAGATATGATTATTGTTTCAGGTTTTAATGTTTTCCCAAATGAAATTGAAGAAGTGGTAATGATGCTTGATGATGTTGTTGAAGCAGCAGCGATTGGTGTTCCACATGACGCTAGTGGTGAGATGGTGAAAATATTTGTAGTGACAAAAAATGATAATTTAGATGAAGCTACGCTGATTAAACATTGTCGAGATAACTTAACAGGTTATAAAGTTCCTAAATTAGTTGAGTTTAAAGATGATTTACCAAAAACTAATGTTGGTAAAATATTGAGAAGAGAACTTAGATAAAATATAGAGTAAATAAAGGTGCTAGGTTTTAGGCTCTGTCTAGCACCTAGCACCTAGCACCTAAGCTTTATTGTGCCTTAATCGTTTGTCCATTCACTTTTAAACTGTCATCAGACATTAAGTAAACATAAAGTGGCATAATATCTGTTGGTGTTGCTAATTCATTTTTATCTTCTGCAGGATAAGCACTTGCACGCATATTAGTATTAGTGGCGCCAGGGTTAATCGCGTTGGTACGTAAATTTGAATTTTCATATTCGTCTGCAATAATTTGCATCATACCTTCAGTAGCAAATTTAGAAATACTGTATGCTCCCCAATAAGCACGTCCTTTATTACCAACACCAGAAGAAGTAAATACTAACGATGCATTTTCTGCGAGTTGTAACGTTGGAATAAGTGCTTGTGCTAACAGGTATTGTGCTGCGACATTAACTTTCATTACATCATTAAATATTTGTTCATGAATTTGAGTAAAGGGCGTTAGTTCTCCTAACATAGATGCATTAAGCAAAACGCCATCTAACTTGCCAAACTGGCTAGCAATTGTTGCTGACATATCAATGTAGTTCTGTTTGGTCGCCCCTTTTAAATCTAAAGGAATGATCGCTGGCTCAGCTAAACCAAGCGCAGATATTTCGTCATAAACTGCTTCAAGTTTACTTACTGTTTTGCCTAACAAAATAATAGTTGCACCAAGTTTGGCGTAGGTTAATGCTGCTTCGCGGCCAATACCACCACCAGCTCCAGTTACTAAAATGGTTTTGTTAGCTAGAGAATTTTCTTTAATGGAATAATCAAACATTGTTATTAAACTTAAGTAAATTGTTATGAACATTTATTTTACGCTGAAGTTTTTTTAATAACGAGGGGTAAATGAAAATAAAAAGTGAGGCTGCAACGGCTAGCATAAAAAATATGCATGGTATGTAGTAAAAAGCAGTAAAAACGCTAGTAAAGTATTTAATCTTACGGTAAGTTGATTGGTCTAATAAATATAAAAAATAATAACACTATTAAATAATTCAGGGGTTATAAATGAAAAAATTATTACTAAGTATTGCTATTGTAAGTGCGCTTGGCTTAACAGGTTGTGACAATGATGCACCATCAACCGAACATATACCAACGTCAACGGTTTTATTCTCACCAGCTGATGGGGATTTATCAATACCTAACGATTTGCTTTTTTCAGGTACGCTTGATGGCACGTTAAACATTCCAATTTCTGAAGATGAAGATCAAACTACTGCGAACCCTAAAGTAGCAATGAATGCGTTAGACGGTTGGTCAACCACAAATCCCTTTACACTTGCTTTCGACTTTGAAACGGGTGTAAGCCTTGATGAAGCATCAGCTTCTAACTCTGCATCAGTAAGAATTTTTGAAACCGTAATGGGGGGCAGTACAGATCCAAACTATACTGCTTGTGCAGAAGTACCACGCGGTGCAGCATGTGCTGTTGTTGGAGAACTTACTTTTGATACAGATTTCGTTACTAAAAAATCAGGCGACAGTCTTGCTATTATTCCGTTAAAACCATTAAAAGCTAAAACCACTTATATCGTTATGTTAAGCAATACGTTACAAGACACTAAGGGTAAGTCTATTTCAGAATCACTTACTTATCTATTTGCCAGTGCAGATGAGGATGAATTCCCATTAGGAGAAGAGGGAAGTTCAGAACGTGGGTTACAAGGTGTTTTAAATAGCTATGAGAATGCTATTGTTGCTGCAGGTGCAGATAAAGACAACATTATTTATACCATGGCAATGACAACACAATCGACTGTTGATGTGTTAGCCACGGTTAAAGCATTAACGGCACAGAATGTACCAGCAATGGTTGGTGATGCTATGCAAGGAATCCCTACTATTGGTGTGATGGATACAGGTATGTCTGTTGCTGATATTTTAGCAGGAAAAATACCCGCATCTTTAATCCCTTTATACTCAACCGCTAACTTTATGCAGGGTAGTATTACTCTGCCGTATTATTTAGGTGTGCCAAGTGCTGAAAACCCTAAAGCACCAGTTAATGATTGGTGGAAAGGTTTATGTGATTCGGGTGCTATGCTAGCAGGTCTTGCGGCTGCTAACCCTAGTGCCATCCCTGCTGACCCTATTAGTGAAAGTGATGCAACTTGTATGGCAATTTCTGAAGCTAAAGAGCTAGCCTATCCAGGTTTACGTGATTTAGGTATTGATACAGAGCGTAACTTAACTAAATTTAGCCCTGTGCCAAAAGCAAAAGGTACGGGAGACAATGGTACGATGGATATTGTTGTGCAAATGACAACACCTGATGTTGCCGTCGTTAATGCTGTTCGTCTAGGATTAGGTTTACCAGCAAATTTGGTTGAGCCAGAAAATGGTTGGCCAGTGGTTATATTGCAACATGGAATTACTTCTAAGAAAGAAGATATGCTAGGGCTTACAGGCATTCTTTCACTGTATGGGTTGGCTACTGTCGCAATTAATCATCCGTTACATGGTGACCCTGATGTATTTAGTGGTTTACTACCCGGAGGTAGTCGTGGTTTTGATTTAAACGGAGACGGTGTTGATGAGATTAATGCGTCAACAGTTTCTGCTACTCACTATATGAACCTAGCTAGTTTATTAACTACACGTGATAACTTACGCCAGTCAACGGCTGATTTATTAGGTTTACGTTTAGGTATCAAGTTCTTAGGGGGCTCTCATGTAGAAGGCAATCCTATAAAAGTTGATAATAATAATGTTCACTTCTTAGGACATTCATTAGGTGCAATAACGGGGATTAATTTTATTGCTTTGGCCAATACTCCACTTGATCCGCAGGTAGATCCTTTATTTGCAGTTAATACTAATTCTTTAGCTATGCCAGGTGTTATGGTGGCTAACTTCTTAATGGAGTCTGGTGCTTTTGGCGATGTGATTAAGTCTGGTTTAACCTATACTGCTTCGGAAGATTTCCAGAATTATGTTGCACAAGTTCATCAAAGTGAAACTCCACCAACATCAGATGAACTCGTTGGCTATTATCAAGACTTTTATGTCTTGTTAACACCAGAGCAACAAGCTGAGTTAAATGGTACTTTTGCACAGTTTGCTTTTGCGGCACAAACAGTTACTGATGCTGGCGACCCTGCTAACTATGCGGCGATGATGGTGGCAACTAATACACCCACTCACCTCATTGAAGTGGTTGGTAATGGTAGTGATAATTTAAGCGACCAAGTTATTCCTAATGCAATTTCTAGCACACCAATTGGTGGTACAAAAGGTGCTATTAGTTTATTAGTTTTACCTAGTATTTCTGAAACTACACAGGATGCAGACTCACCAGTATCAGGTGTTGTGCGTTATTTATTTGGTCATCATAGTTCTATTCTAGATCCAAGTGCTAATGTTGTAGCGCCAGACCCTATAATGACAGGTGCAGCGACAACTGAAATGCAAAGTCAGGTAGCTAACTTCTTTAGTTCTGGTGGTCACCTAATTTCAATACAAGAAGAAGATCTTGTTCAATAATATTAATAATCAAGTGATTTAGTTTGGTATTTAAGCCCTCATATGAGGGCTTACTTATCGCTATTATTTTATCTTTGCGAGTCCAAAATTAACATAACTATGTTGCTTTTAATCAAGCATCTTACCATTACTAATTTTGTCAACGTGATCCTTGAATACGCATTTAATACTAAATGCATTATTTTAATTTCAATTTATTATAAGAAGAATCAATAATGAAATATAAAAAAATTATTCCCCTATTTGTTACTTTAAGTTTAACTGCTTGTTTTGGAAATAATAATAGCTCTATTCCAGTAGAGACAGAGCCTACTTTAGTTGCTTTTGCTCCTGATGGAAGTCTAGCGGCTAAAATAATACGAACAAGCTATGGGGTGCCACATATAACAGCTGACAATTTACAAAGCACGGGATTTGGTTCAGGTTATGCTTATGCCCAAGACAATATTTGTATTTTAGCTGATCAAGTTATTAAAGTGCGTAGTGAACGTGCTAAATATTTTGGCCCTGATAAAGTATTTGGTTCAGGTGATTCAGGTAATATTATTTCTGACTTTGGGCACTATGCATTAGGTGTAATGAGTTCTGCAAAAAAACTGTATCCAAGTTTGTCTGATAATACTCGTGCGATTATTGAAGGTTACGTAGCGGGTTATAATAAATATTTAAATGATACCGGTGTTGAAAACTTAGCACCTCTTTGTGCAAACCAACCTTGGGTTACTGATATTACTCCTTTAGATCTAACTGCATATATGTTTGCTACTTCGCAATATGCTAGTGGCGCTAACTCTACTTTTATGCAGCTTGCCTTTTTAGCTAATCCTGGTGATGCAACTGAATATTTACCCTATGTTGGTGCTAGAGCTAAAAATGCTTCAATTGAGCAAGGTGGTGACATCATAGCTAATTTAGAATCTGTAGCGGCTACCTTTGGCAGCACAACTATGGATTTAGGTGATTTAGGATCAAATGGCTGGGGGATAGGTAAAGATAAAACTGAAAATGGTAAAGGTATTGTTTTAGCTAACCCGCACTTTCCTCATACGGGTCATTTAAAATTCTATCAATCGCATATTACTATTCCAGGTGTTATGGATGTTATGGGTGGCTCTCTGCAAGGCTTTCCAGTACAAAATATTGGTTTTAATCAAAACCTAGGCTGGACTCATACTGTTTCTAAATCACGTCGATTTGTGGTTTATCAGTTAAGCTTAGATGAAGATAATAACCAACAGTACAATGTTGATGGAGAAAACCGAGATATAGAAAAGAAAACTTACTTTGTTGAAGTTAATGCGGGTGGTGGACAGTCAGTTATTTTGTCAAAAGATTACTATTACTCACATCATGGCTTAATAATTGAAACACCACCAAGTAGCGGTATGGGATGGTCAGCTAGTAATGCATTTACCTTACGTGATGCTGCTGAAGAAAATACCCATATGATTGATCATTGGTTAGCAATGAACTTGGCGACTAATTTGGATGAGTTTCAGCAAGCATTTAAAGATTTTGATGGTATTCCTTGGGTAAATACAATGTATGCTGATGATCAAGGGAATGCATTTTATATTGATAAAGCTCGTGTATTAAACCTAAATGATACCGCACTTGGTTTAATGCGAACAGATCCTGTATTAGTAGGTACTCGCCAAGCCGTCGGTTTTGACATTCTTCCCGGTAATACAGCAATTTTTGAACCTAATGGTTTAAACAGCTATGATCAAGCACCTAAATTAACAAATAGTGATTATGTACAAAACTCAAATGATCCTTATAGTTATACAAACCTTACAACGCCTCTATCAGGTTATTCAATTCTTTATGGTGATGATTTAAGTCAACTTAGCTTAAGAACTCGTATGGGATTAAAAATGTTAACAGACAGTGCAGGTGAAGATAATAAGTTCAATGCATCTGAAGTGGAAGCCGCTTTATTTAGCAACCGTGCTTACTTAGGGGAAGCTGTAGTTGATGACTTAATAGTTCAATGTCAGGCTCAAGGGTCTACACCTGTTATTTTAAATGGTGGTATGAATGTTGATATTTCTGCGGGCTGTGCTGTACTTGCTTCTTGGGATAAGCTATTTAATAAAGACAGTAGTGGCGCACATTTATTTAGAGAATTTTCTTATAAATTCAATACTGCAAGTCAATTTACCGTAGCTTTTAACCCTGATATGCCAGCAACAACACCCAGTACATTAAGCAACGATAGTTCGGTATTAAAATCATTAGCTGCGGCAATTAAAAATGTTGAAGCGTCTGGTTTTACGCTTGATGCAACAATAGCCGATATTCAGTTTACTGAAAAAACAATGGCTAATGGTAGCGCTAGTGGCACTAAATTTCCATGGGCAGGAAGTAAACACCATGAAGGAGGGTTCAATGTGTTTTCTTCAGCAAAATCAGATGATACATTATTTCCAATACATCAATACTCTCCTGTTTTGGATGTTGAAACAGCAACACCTTTACGCTCAGGTTTAACTACAGACGGTTATCATATAAATTATGGGTCAAGTTGGATGTTTGTTGTTAATTTTACCGATGATGGTCCAAGTGCAAGAGGCTTACTTAGCTATTCTCAGTCATCAAATACTGACTCAGAACATAGTGATGATCAAAACCGTCTATATTCAGATACTACTGCTTTAAGGCCTTTGTTGTTTAGTGAAGCTGATATTAGCGCGAATATTATTAGTGAGATGGATATTAGTTCTAACTAAGCTTTTCAAGGTACTTTTTAAGACAGGCGAGAATTTAAATTCTTACAAATGAACAAGCCTTTAGTGAAAACTAAGGGCTTTTTTTTGTTTTAAAATAAAGTAGAATCCCCCACAGAAATTATTGAAAACATTGTACTTAGGAGCATCATTTGGAATTTTTATACGAATATGGTTTGTTTTTAGCTAAAACCGTTACCTTTGTCATTGCTGTTATTGCTATTGTTGCAGTAGGCACTGCCTCTGCTATCAAGCACAAACACAAAAAAGGTGAATTAGAGATCACTGATTTGTCAGAACAATTTGAAGAGGTAGAGCAAGAGATTGTTCATGCCTTATTAAATAAAGAAGAATTAAAACAAAAAGAAAAAAATGATAAAAAATTATCGAAAGAAAAAGCTAAGGCAGACAAGCTGCTAGCCAAGAAAAAAGCTAAGTCTGATAAAGAAGATGAACAAGATGTCAAATCGAAAGTTTTTGTTATCGACTTTAAAGGCAGTATAGACGCGAAAGAAGTTAGCTCTCTTCGTGAAGAGGTTTCTGCTATTTTGTCTGTTGCTACTAAAAATGATGAAGTATTTGTTCGCTTAGAAAGTGGCGGTGGTATGGTGCATGGCTATGGCTTAGCTTCATCACAGCTTGATAGGATTCGTCAACATGAAGTCCCATTAACCGTTTCAGTTGATAAAGTTGCCGCATCGGGTGGTTATATGATGGCCTGCGTTGCTAACAATATTATTGCAGCACCTTTTGCTATTCTTGGCTCTATTGGTGTTATTGCGCAACTGCCTAATTTTAATAAGTTATTAAAGAAAAATGATATAGATTTTGAACAATTTACCGCAGGTGAGTTTAAACGTACGGTAACTATGTTTGGTGAAAATACCGAGAAAGGTAAAGAGAAATTTATAGAAGAACTTGAAGAAACCCATGTGTTATTTAAAGATTTTGTTAATGAACACAGACCTAGTTTAGATTTAGATAAAGTGGCAACGGGCGAGCATTGGTTCGGCACTAAAGCACTAGAGCTTGGTTTAATTGATAGTATTCAAACGAGCGATGATTATTTACAAAAGCTAAGTAAAAGCCATAAAGTCGTTGCAATTAAATATGAAGTTAAAAAAGGGCTAGCTGAAAAGTTTGCTAAAGCAGCATCTCTTTCTGTTGAAGGTGTGTTAGGTAAATTAATGCAGAAAAATCGTATTTTTCCAAGTTAGAAAAGTACAGACACTCGGAATAAATAGGAGCTAGGAAGAAGCTAGGTGCTAGGAAGAAGCTAGGTGCTAGGAGTAACCTAGCGCCTAGCTCTTATTTTTAATCTTTTAAATGATGGAAATCAATATCTTCAATTTTACTACCAGCCTTTTCATCTAAATACATATCGTTATTAAATTGCCCTTCAGATTTAGCGACAATAATACCAACCATACTATCGCCAGTAACGTTGACTGCTGTTCGGGTCATATCGAGTAATCTGTCAACACCAATGATTAGTGCAATACCCTCAACGGGTAAGCCAACTTGCTCTAATACCATGGCTAGCATGATCAAGCCTACGCCAGGAACGCCTGCTGTTCCTACTGAGGCTAGCGTCGCTGTTAACACAACAGTAACGTAATCTGCCAATGTTAAGTCTTGACTAAACACTTGGGCAATAAATACAGTTGCAACACCTTGCATAATTGCTGTGCCGTCCATATTAATGGTTGCGCCTAACGGTACAGTAAATGAGGCTATTGAGTTTTTTACCCCCATTTTCTTTGTGGCTGTTTCTAACGTAACAGGAATAGTGGCGTTTGAACTTGCTGTTGAAAAAGCGAAAATAGCGGCATCACGCATTTTCTTCAAGAAAATAATAGGATTCAAGCCCGTTAATAATTTAAGCATTAGTGGGTAGGTAATCAATGCATGACCAATCAACACAAAAAATACAACTAGAAAGTAGATAATTAAATTACCAAAGGTTTCAATTGATACAGTGGTAAACAAAGTTGCTAATAATGCAAACACACCATACGGAGCAATGTTCATTAAAACAGCGACCAAACGCATAATAACTTCACTCAAATCTTCAAATAAACTAGCTACTCGTTCACCTGCTTTGCCAGACAACGCAATTGCAATTCCAAATAAAAGAGCAAAAACAATGATTTGCAGCATTTTTCCTTGAGCGAATGCTTCAAAGGGATTAGTAGGAAACATTTGAATAATGACTTGTGCTAATGATGGCGCTTCTTTGCCGCTAAAACTAGTACTAGCAGTCATACCAACACCTTCACCAGGGCCAATAATAATAGCAATAAAAATTGCAACGCTTATCGCTATTGCGGTTGTAACTAAATATAAACCGATAGCTTTGCCACCAATTCTGCCTAGCTTTGTGGTGTCTTGTAGTGAACAAACACCACAAACGAGAGAAACAAAAACCAAAGGTACAACCAGCATCCGTAAACTGGCCATGAAAATTTGACCAATTATTTCTAATACGCCATCAACTAAAAAATTTTGTAGTGATAATTCGAAGAAAAATAAATTAAAGACTAAGTCACTGTCATTAGGCATTAACCACTGCAAAAAAGAACCAAGTGCTATTCCTGCAATCATGCCGATAACAATTCGCGTTGTTAAACTGCTTTTCTGGGGAGTTATCATTTGGGGAGTTGTCATAGTGTATATAGATTTTTATTAAAATTATTTAGTTTAGTAGGTTAACAATAAATTAGGTGATTAAAAACCGTTTTACTCATTTAGCGTCTGGATTAGCTTGTTTTTTGGTTAACTTGCTTGATGGTTAAGCTTTTTTTCTTGAATTAAGGTATTAGTATTGTACTTTTTTGCTATTTATCAGTTAATATGTTTAATGTTGATTATTCACAAGACAATAGGAATACCTTTATGGAGTTACTTCGACGCTTTAGTTTTACTCTG
>JADGDH010000074.1:11847-14916 GCA_016745015.1 Colwellia sp. | reverse complement strand
AATTGTTATTTTCTAGCTGTTTATCACTATATTCCAATTTTTTATAATCTTTACCAGCGGCATCGGCAAGCTCTGCGGGCATATAGTTTTCATCATGTTTAGCTAATACTTCACTAGCTTCTATACGTAATTCACCTGATGGCCCACGTGCAAGAGCGCCATTAGCGACAATGCCTTGTCCTTCGCGGAATAAGTCTGGCAATATTCCTTCGTAATAAACAGTAATCATAGGATCATTTTCATCAAAAACAATAGGCATCTTCATATCTGACAGTTTAAATGAAACTTTCAAATTATCAGGATCACGCTTAACCGTATTAGGTACAACTAATCCACCAATACGAATACGTTGGCCAACACTAGGTTTAATGCCAGAGTCTTTTTTACCTTGGGTGATTTCTGAAGGCGTATAAAATAAATCAATATTTTGGCTTAATGCATATAGTACTAAGCCTGCAACGATGGCAATACCAATTAATATTGAAGCGACTATCGTTAAACGTTTTTTACGACGGGGATTCATTCTGTAACCTCTTTGGTTGTATCGGTTTTAGTACTATTACGTTGCTTACGTAATTGGCGTAATTTATTTTCTCTTTGTTGGCGTATAGCAATACTCTTAATGACTTGTTTATGACCCATCAAGGAGTTAAAAATAAGCGCTATAATAAGTACTGCTGAAACCCCAAAAGATAGCCAAACATAAAAACCATATCCACCCATGTTTAGAAATGCGCTGAAACTATCAAATTGCATTATTTATTCTCCACTAACTTACTTGAAGATGTTTGTTCTGAAACCAATGTTCTCACCCAAGGGCGAATACTATTACGGGTTAAAATTTCATTACGAAAACGGATGCAAATAATGACGCCAACTAATAAGGCAAAACCGATAAAGCAAAATAGAAACGGCCATAGCATATCAATAGACATAGAAGGTTTACCTAATTTACTCACTGTAGAGCCTTGATGTAAGGTGTTCCACCATTCTACTGAGTACTTAATAATAGGTAAGTTAATTACACCAACAAGCGTTAAAATACCGGCGGCTTTTCCTGCTAAATTTTTATCTTCAAAGGCATTGTGTAAGGCAATAACACCTAAATATAAAAATAATAAAATTAATTCAGAGGTTAAACGTGCATCCCAAATCCACCAAGTTCCCCACATAGGTTTTCCCCATGCTGCACCGGTAATGAGTGCTATAGCGGTAAATGTTGCGCCAACAGGAGCCATGGCAGCAGCAGATGCGTCAGCTAATTTAAATTGCCATACCATTGAAGTGAATGCCGCTATTGCCATGCCAAAATATATACCCATAGATAGTGATGCGGCAGGCACATGTATGTAAAAAATACGAAAACTATCGCCTTGTTGATAATCTGCAGGTGCAAAAGCTAATGCCCAAACAATGCCTATTGACAAAAATATTGCAGTTAAAGCGCTTAACCAAGGAAGAATTTTTCCTACGAAGTGATAAGACACTTCTGGATTAGCGTAAGGATGTAACCATTTCCACATAGTTTATGCTCTTCTTTTCTTTAAAATTGAAAGCTAATATTAATTAGTACTTATTTTTAACGCGGCTCCAACGGCAAACGGTGCCAAAGTTAAAGAGCCAAAAAACAGTGCGGCAATTATAGCAAGTTGCCCACTGTAAGGTAAACCAAGCGCGGCGGTATCAATAGCGCTGGTAGCAAAAATTAATACAGGAATATATAAGGGTAATACTAATAAACTAAGCAATACACCGCCTTTTTTTATACCCACAGTTAAGCCAACACCAATAGCGCCAAGTAAGCTTAATACGGGGGTTCCCAATAATAATGTTAAGAACAGTGCGCCGTAGCTTTGTTCATTTAAGTGTAATAGTACGGCTAATAATGGTGCTATCAAAATAAGCGGTAAGCCAGTAATCAGCCAATGGGCAAATATTTTTGCTAGTACTAATATAAATACAGGCTGTGGGCTCAATAACATTTGCTCTAATGAACCATCATTGTGATCAGATTTAAACAGTCTATCTAAGGATAATAATGTAGACAAAAGTGCCGCTACCCAAATAATACCAGGTGCAATACGGCTTAATGTTTGTGCTTCAGGGCCAATACCTAACGGAAATAAGGTAATGACAATAACAAAAAATAATAGGGGATTAATAATGTCGTCTTTATGACGCATGGCAATGGTTAAGTCGCGTTTAAGCACCAAAGAAAATACAGCACTATAAGATAAATTAATTAGAGACATGCAGTACTCAACCCTTACTCAAAGACATAGTCTAAGGTGATTTTTTTAACTTGTGAAGGCTCAAAAGTTAGCAAGTCTTGATGAGTGGTTAAAATAACGCAGCCACCTTGGTTTATATGAGCTTTAAATAATTGTTCTAACGCATATACACCTTGTTTGTCTATGGCTGTGAATGGTTCGTCTAAAATCCAAATGCAAGCATTTGATTTATATAAACGTGCCAACGCTATTCGTCTATGTTGTCCCGCACTTAAATGTGATGCTAAGCTATCTTCAAAGCCTGTTAAACTCACTTCTGATAGTATTTGTTCTATATTTTTAGTGTCATTATTTAAACCATGTAAAGCAAGGTTAAAGCTTAAATTTTCTTGTGCATTCATTTCATCTTTTACGCCAGGTAAATGTCCAAGATAAAGTAAACTTTGATGAAACTCTTCTCTAGATTGTCTAATTGATTCGTTCTTAAAAAAAACCTCACCTTCAAAAGGTTGGGATAACCCCGCTAAAATACGTAATAGACTCGTTTTTCCTGAGCCGTTAGGCCCTTCTACCTGAACTATGTCGCCAGCGTTTATTTCTATATTTAGCTGATCAAGCAATAAGCGATCTTCACGAATACAAGTCAAGCTTGTTGCGCTAAGTAAAGGCGTTAATTGACAAGCAAATTGGGCTGTTGACAAAGGGGGCAACTCTCTATTATTCACGATGTTAATGCTGATAAAAGTTCTAAGTTATAAAGTTTAACTGATGTTTGTCAGTTAATTTTTGATTTGGATCGTATTATCTCTTTGTGCGATATCATACCATAGCAACCATT
>JADGDH010000074.1:4612-11747 GCA_016745015.1 Colwellia sp. | reverse complement strand
TAAAAGTTCTAAGTTATAAAGTTTAACTGATGTTTGTCAGTTAATTTTTGATTTGGATCGTATTATCTCTTTGTGCGATATCATACCATAGCAACCATTTAAATTAGCACATTTACTTACTACCTAATTTGTAACATTATGAAACAATTATCACATGATTTTGATTAAAGCATTTAGCCTATCCATTGATAAAAGTGTGCTAGAATTGCGCGACTTGAGCTGACTATATTTTATAAGAGTAAACGGAGAAATGAATGAATCCCCAACTTTTGCCTGAGTTGTTTCCAGAGCTGGGTCATCTCGCTTTGGTTATAGCCTTTGCTTTTGCTTTATGTTTGAGTGTTATCCCTATGGTAGGTGTACATAGTGCTCAACATAAATTAATGAGTTATGCTAAGCCACTTACTTTTGGTATGTTCATTTTTACCGCAATTAGTATATCTATTTTAGCTTATAGTTTTGTTATTGATGACTTTTCTATTAAATATGTTGCCAGCCATTCCAACACGCACTTACCTTACTATTTTAAAATAAGTGCTGTTTGGGGTGGACACGAAGGTTCATTATTACTTTGGGTTTTTTCGTTAACCGCTTGGACGATGGCTGTTGCTCAGTTTTCAAAAAACGTAGAACAAGAATTTATTGCTCGTGTACTTGCCGTAATGGGCATGATTGCTGCTGCTTTTATTGCTTTTACGTTATTGACCTCTAGCCCTTTTGAACGTCTTTGGCCAAATGTTCCGATGGAAGGGCGTGACTTAAATCCATTGTTACAAGATGTAGGCTTAATTATTCACCCTCCGTTGTTGTATTTAGGGTATGTTGGTTTTGCTGTTGCTTTTGCATTTGCTGTTGCAGCGTTAATGTCTGGAAAAATGGATGCAGCTTGGGCGCGTTGGTCTCGCCCATGGACAGTTGGTGCTTGGGTGTTTCTAACCTTAGGTATTGCCTTAGGTAGTTGGTGGGCTTATTACGAACTTGGCTGGGGTGGTTGGTGGTTTTGGGATCCTGTTGAAAATGCTTCCTTTATGCCTTGGCTTGTTGGTACTGCTTTAATACATTCTTTAGCGGTAACAGAGAAGCGTGGCACGTTCAGAAACTGGACTGTGTTACTTGCCATTTTTGCTTTTAGTTTAAGTTTGTTAGGCACCTTTTTGGTTCGCTCTGGTGTTATTACGTCTGTGCACTCTTTTGCGGCAGATCCCTCTCGTGGTATTTTTATCTTAGTTATATTGGCCGTTGCTGTTGGTGGCTCATTAACTTTATATGCCTTTAGAGCGAGCAATGTGGCCAGCTTCAGCCGTTTTGCTCTTTATTCTCGCGAAACTGCATTACTTTTGTGTAATATTATTTTAGTGATTGCGGCGATCACCGTGTTATTAGGTACTTTATATCCACTACTAGTTGATGCATTAGGGTATGGCAAAATTTCTGTTGGCCCCCCGTATTTTAATGCTGTATTTATACCGATTATGAGCTTTTTGTTTATTATTATGGGTATTGGCCCATTGATTCGTTGGAAAAAAGCTAAAAAAGGTGAACTGCGCAAACAGCTTCCAAAATTATCAGTTGTTAGCCTCGTTTTTGGTTTGTTATTTCCTGTTATTTATGGTGGCGAGTTTGATGTATTAGTCGCCATGGGTATGACATTAGCCACATGGGTTTTCTTAGTGGTTGTTAAGGAATTATTAAATCAATACAAACTTAGAACAACTGTTAGCTTAAGCCAATGGGGTATGACTGTAGCGCATGCTGGTATTGCCGTGACTATTGTTGGTGTTACCTTGGTTTCAAGTTATGAAAGTGAAACAAATGTTAGAATGGCACTACATGAAAAAGTAGAAATATCGGGTTACCAGATTGAATTTAATGGTATTAAGCGTGTAGAAGGGCCTAATTATAGTGCTGAACAAGGACAAATAAATGTCTATAAAGGTGATGATGAAGGTGGTAGTTTTGTTGCCTTATTACAACCAGAGCGTCGAGCTTATCGAGTTCAATCAATGGGCATGACAGAAGCTGGTATTGATGGCGGTTTATTTAGAGATATTTATGTTGCTTTGGGTGATCCTCTTGAGGATGGAGCATGGGCAATTCGTGTTCATTATAAACCTTTTGTTCGTTGGATTTGGCTTGGTGCCTTATTTATGGCGTTAGGTGGTATTTTAGCGATGATGGATAAACGTTATCGACTTAGTCGTAGGCAACCAAGTAGTAGGCAACAACAACCAGGTTCGACTACAAACACATCAGCGACAGAGGTATCTTAAATGAAGATAATTATCCGTTTTTTACCGCTAGTATTGGTGATTGCTCTTGGTGTTGTACTTTATCGTGGTTTGTCATTAAACCCTCAAGATATGCCTTCAGCATTAGTTGGTAAAGCCATGCCTGAATTTTCTTTATCAACATTGAATGATGCAAATAAAACAGTGACTAAGGCTGATTTAGTTGGTGATATTGTTTTATTAAATGTTTGGGCAACTTGGTGCCCTACTTGTAAATATGAACATCCTTATTTACTTGAACTTGCCAGTAATCCACAGCTAAATACACAAGTAAAACTTTATGGTGTAAATTATAAAGATGAGCGATTAGCGGCTCAACAATGGCTAATCAATTATAAAGACCCCTATCAATTTTCAATTTTTGATAAAAAAGGCATTTTAGGATTAGATTTAGGTGTTTTTGGCGCACCAGAAACGTTTGTAATTGATCACCACGGCATAATTCGTAAACGCTTTGCTGGTGCTATTGATGTGAGAGTTTGGCGGAAAGAATTTGAGCCGCTTATTAAGCAATTAATCAATGAAAAACAACAAGGTAAATAGCCAATGTTAAATAAAGCTTTATTTATTATGATGATGAGCCTTACGTCGTTATTCGCTAGCAATACTGTTTATGCAAGCCCCGTAGAAACATTTGAGTTTCAAGATCAAGTAACTAAAGTTCGCTTTCAAGCATTAAGTAAAGAACTACGTTGCCCTAAATGCCAAAATCAAAATTTAGCTGATTCTAATTCACCTATTGCTGCTGATTTACGCCATGAGTTATATGATTTATTGCAACAAGGTAAAGCAGATAGCGAAGTGGTTGATTTTATGGTTGCTCGTTATGGCGAGTTTGTTTTGTATCGCCCTCGCGTATCAAGTGTTACTTATATTCTTTGGTTCGGCCCTGCATTATTGATTTTAATTGGCCTTATTGTCGTTATTATCATACTAAGAAAGAAGCCTGCAACCAAAGAGAATTTAGCGCTTGATAGTGACCAGCAAGAAAAACTGCAACAGCTATTGCAGCCAAACCACAATGTAAAAAACCCCAACATTACTAAAGAAGAGAAAGAGTAGCCACCGTTATGGAAATAGTATTAATAGTCTTTGCTTTTATTGTCTTACTTTTGTTTATTGTTTGGGTGCCTTTCTTTAAAAGAATACAAAACAATACATATAACGACGACACAAAGCCAAATTTACGTGATGAAACTAACGTTGTTTTATACAAAGAGCATAAAGCCGAAATTGAAAAAGATTTTAGTGATGGCGCAATTGATGATGAAAATTATCAGTATTTGTTAGCAGAGTTAGATAATAGTTTGTTGCAAGATATTGCTGCAGCAGAAGAAAAATCAGATATACCCTCAGGTAATAAGCCGTTAAGTATACTATGGCCGATTTCTTTGTCTTTATTTATTGTCGCTTTTTCTTCGGCTATATATATAAAACAAGGCACTTTAGAAAACTTAATGACAACACCGATAGCTTCGCATGCTAATCAGCAAGAACAGCCGACGGCTGAGCAAGAACAAGAGCAAATGCTTGTTTATATAAAAAATTTGCAACAGCATTTAGAAAAAAATCCAGATGATAGTGAGGCTTGGTATAATTTAGGTCAAACTTTTGTTAGTGCAGGCGAGTTTGATTTTGCCATTGCTGCATTTGAACAAGTTATGCTAATTGAAGGCGAACACGCCGACTTATTAGGGGCAATAGCTCAAGCAAGTTATTATCGTAATAATCAGCAAATAGATGAACAGGTACAAACCTTAATTGATAAAGCATTGGCATTAGATATCAATGATCCTTCTACTAATATTTTACTTGGTATGCATAATTTTATTACTCAAAATTACCAAGAAGCAATTAAGTATTGGCAACGTATTATTGATGCTAAAAAACAAGGCGTTAATATTGCGGCACTGCAAGAAGCCGTGAGTGAGGCTAAAAACCGTCTTGGTATGCCAGCTAATATTATGGAAGATGAACAAACATTATCACAAGATTCGATTAGCCCACAGTTAACAGTTAATGTGAGTTTGTCGGCTGATATCGCCACACAATTAGCCTTAGGAGAAGACAAAACTGTTTTTGTTTATGCTATTCCAACTGACGGTAAGCGTATGCCACTAGCTGCGTTGAAATTAATGGCCAGTGATTTACCTAAAGTTGTGACGTTAAGTGACAGCAATGCTATGTCCCCTCAAAGTAATTTGAGCAGTGTTAGCAA
Organism: Colwellia sp.; assembly: GCA_016745015.1. Lineage (GTDB taxonomy): Bacteria > Pseudomonadota > Gammaproteobacteria > Enterobacterales > Alteromonadaceae > Colwellia. The sequence continues at coordinate 7,241 of JADGDH010000074.1, read as the reverse complement.
GGTTCATATTTATGCTATTGTGTCTAAACAAGGTGGCGCAGGTATTAAACCAGGTGACTTTAAAGCTGAAGTTTTTAATATTTCTGTTGATAGCACAGACACTATTAGTTTAGTTGTTGATAGCCTTGTTGAATAATATCTATTGTAAGTTAACTCTTAATCTGACAAATAAAAGGTTTAAGCTAACTTAAACAAAAAACAAAAAACAAAAAAATATAAAAAATGAAATCACGTTTTAGTGCTAAAAAAAACAACTCTGATAAAGACAAAGTAAAAAATAACCAAGTTGTAAAAACGGGTGTGTTATTAACTAACTTAGGTTCACCTAGCGCACCTAATAAGGATGCCTTACGTAATTATTTACGTGAGTTTTTATCTGATCCAAGAGTGGTAGAAATCCCTCGTATTATTTGGATGATAATATTGCATGGCGTTATTTTACGAGTTCGCCCAAAAAAGTCAGCTAAATTATACAAAAGTGTCTGGACAGAGCAAGGCGCGCCTTTACTGGTTATTAGCCAAGCTCAACAAGCAAAGGTTGCAGCTCAACTTGCACAACAATATGGCGATAATGTTATTGTTGATGTTGCTATGCGTTATGGAGAACCTTCTATACCGAGCGTATTACAAAAGTTTCAGCAGCTAGGTGTCGACAATATTGTTGTGTTACCGTTATATCCACAATATGCAGGACCGACTACTGCCTCTACTTTTGATGCGGTTAGCAATGAATTGCAAAAATGGCGTTACGTACCCAGTCTTCATTTTATCAATAGTTACCACAATAATAGCCACTATATAAAAGCGCTGGCTAATACTGTAAGAGAACATTTAAATAAACATGGCAAGCCTGACAAATTAGTGCTGTCTTATCACGGTATGCCCGAATTATTTTATCAATGGGGTGATCCCTATTATGATTTTTGTCAGATAACGACAGATTTACTGAAAATAGAGTTAGCAACTCGCTCATTAGGTTTGTCAGATGATAATTTTGTGATGACCTTTCAATCACGTTTTGGTAAAGCAAAATGGTTACAACCTTATACAGATGAAACACTCGAAAGTTTAGCTAAAGAAGGGCATAAGCATATTGCTATTATTAGTCCTGCTTTTAGCGCTGATTGTTTAGAAACACTAGAAGAGCTTGAACATGAAAATCGCGATGTTTTTATGCAAGCAGGTGGCGAACAGTACCATTACATTGCCGCGTTAAATGATAGAGATGATCATATAGACGCATTAGTTAATATATTAACGCCCACACTCGACACTTTAAGTTAAGCATTAATTGACTTACGTTTAATAATAATAAGGTCAGATTATGAAATCATTTTCTCTTAGTAAGCTAGTACTTATCACATTTTGTTCTACTGCAATGCTCTCAGCATGTAACGATACAACGGCACCAGTAAAAAAAGCAGAAATAACAAGTGAAATGACGGTTGAACAGTTAGCGGAAAAAATCGCAAAAGAAAATATTATAATTGATACCCATATTGATGTGCCTTATCGTTTAGAGCATGAATATGAAGATGTGAGTAAAGCAACGGAAAAGGGAGATTTTGACTACCCAAGAGCTGTAAAAGGCGGCTTAAATGCTCCTTTTATGTCTATTTATATTCCTTCAAAATTACAAAAAACAGGTGGCAGTAAAGCGCTGGCTGATAAGCTAATAGATGATGTTGAAGCTATTGTTAAGCAATCACCTAATAAGTTTGCTTTAGCGTATTCATCAGCACAAGTGAAAGAGAATTTTACTAAAGGGCTTATTTCTCTGCCGATGGGAATGGAAAATGGTAGTCCAATTGAAGGTGATTTAGCTAATTTACAACATTTTTACGAACGTGGTATTCGCTATATCACCTTAGCCCATGCGAAAACTAATCATATTTCAGACTCATCTTACGATGAAAATCGCCCAGCGCAAGGCTTGACTGATTTTGGTAAAGCGTTGATTGTTGAAATGAACAATGTTGGCGTTATGGTTGATATTTCTCATGTGTCGGATCAAGCTTTTTATCAAGTCATGGAAATTAGCAAAGTACCTGTTATCGCTTCTCATTCATCAGCTCGTTTTTTTACGCCTGATTTTGAACGTAATATGTCTGATGGGATGATCCAATTGCTGGCAAAGAATGGTGGTGTAATTCAAATGACCTTTAGTGGTATTTTTACATCAAAAAAATTCAGAGAACAAAGTGCAGCCTATAAATTGGTTAAAGCAGACTTTATAAAAGTGAATAATTTAGATGAAGAAATGGAAGCAGATAAAATCAAAATTGATGCTTTTGAAGATGCATATGATTTAGAAAATCCATACGATGTAGGCACTTTAGATTTAGTGCTTGATCATTTTGAACATGTCATTAATTTAGTAGGTATAGCGCATGTAGGCATAGGTTCTGATTTTGATGGCGTTAGTGGGCTTCTTCCTGAAACATTAAAAGATGTGGCTACTTATCCAAATTTAATAGCAGGTTTGTTAGAACGTGGTTATACCGAGCAAGAAATTAAAAAATTGCTATCAGGCAATATAATGCGTGTTTGGCAGCAAGTTGAAGAATACGCTGCTAGCCATAAAGCGCAACATTAAAAAGCAAACGCTAAATAAAACCATATAATTGAC
>JADGDH010000074.1:0-4512 GCA_016745015.1 Colwellia sp. | reverse complement strand
GGCAATATAATGCGTGTTTGGCAGCAAGTTGAAGAATACGCTGCTAGCCATAAAGCGCAACATTAAAAAGCAAACGCTAAATAAAACCATATAATTGACACTGTATTAAAACACAGTACAATGTTGGTTATGAAACAAGTGACAGCTAAAAAAATAATTCATGTCGATATGGACTGTTTCTATGCAGCGGTCGAAATGCGAGATTTCCCTGAGTATCAAAATATTCCATTAGCAGTTGGCGGTGATGGTCCTCGTAGTGTGCTTTGTACTTGTAATTACCAAGCACGACAATTTGGTGTGCGCTCGGCTATGTCGGCTATTAAAGCTAAAAAACTTTGCCCCGAGCTAACTATTGTTCATGGGCGCATGGCTGTTTATAAAGAAGTATCAGATCATATACGAGAAATATTCTCCCGTTACACTACGCTTATTGAGCCTTTATCTCTTGATGAGGCTTTTCTTGATGTTACCGACTCAAACCAATGCCAAGGTAGTGCAACCTTGATGGCAGAGCAAATTCGTGCGGATATTTTTAATGAACTTAACTTAACTGCCTCAGCAGGTATTGCACCGAATAAGTTTATTGCTAAAATAGCCAGCGATGAAAATAAACCTAATGGTCAATGTGTTGTTTCTCCTGATAAAGTAACCAACTTTGTAGAGCAGCTATCGCTTAAGAAAATTCCTGGAATAGGACCTAAAACTTTTCAGAAACTACAATCTTTTGGTTTCACTACTTGTGCAGATGTTAGAGCATCATCAATTGTATACCTCACAACAATTGTGGGTAAATTTGCTACTAGCTTGTATCAAAAAGCTCATGGTATTGATAATCGCGAACTTGAAATTAGCAGGCAGCGTAAATCATTAGCAATAGAAACAACATTGGCTGCCGATATTTTTACTCAAGCAGAATGCCTATTGGTTATCGAAGAGCTTTATCCTAAGTTATTGCAACGACTAGAAAAAGTGGTAGGCAGAAAAATTGTGCGCCAAGGGATTAAACTAAAATTTAATGATTTTAACCAAACCACTGTTGAGCAACAAAGTTTAGTTGCAGAGCAAAGTTCTTTTAATGTTCTCTTGCCTAAGGCTTATGAACGCGCGAAAGGGCGAGGTATTCGTCTGGTAGGTTTAACCCTTGGTTTTGCAGAAGAAGATAAACGTGCAACTGAATACCAAGATAAGCAATTGATTTTACTATGACAGATAACAATTACACAGATAATGAAATGAAAGGTGATGAAAATCAAGAGCCATTAAAGAAAAAGCGACAAAAACAAACTGCGCTTCATTGTGGTGTTGGGTTATTAGCACGGCGAGAACATTCTGAATTTGAATTAAGACAAAAACTTATCACACGCGAATTTGAAATTGATGCCATAGATACTGCTATAGAACGATTGCTTAAAAAAGATTACTTGTCTGATGCTCGTTTTGCTCAAAGTACCTGTCGATATCGTGTTAATAGGGGATATGGTTGGCGCTATATTGCCAATGAACTAAAGCAAAAAGGTGTTTGTTCAACAATTATCCAACAATTGCAGAAAAATTGCGAAATTGATTGGTATCTTCAAGCTGAGCTTGCGTATAATAAGCGCTTTGATGGCATTAGGGGGCGAAACTCCCAAACAGATCAAAAAGAGAAAGCTAAAAGAATACGATTTTTACAATATCGAGGATTTTCATCTGATGAAATATTTTCGATAATAAATGATGAATAGCTTTAAAATTGTAGGTTGGGCTTTAGCCCGTCAATATGTGACAACCGAACACCTAACCTACTTTCAGAATAAATGAAATAAACAGATTGATTAAGGTTCCCATGATTAAAAGCACTGCTGAAGTACGTCAGGCATTTTTAGATTTTTTTGCCACCAAGCAACATCAAATAGTTAAAAGTAGCTCATTAGTACCTGGTAATGATGCCACATTACTTTTTACCAATGCGGGTATGGTGCCTTTTAAAGATGTATTTTTGGGCGCTGAAAAACGCAGTTATACACGTGCAACTTCTGCTCAACGCTGTGTACGCGCAGGTGGTAAACATAATGATTTAGAAAATGTTGGTTACACGGCTCGTCATCATACTTTTTTTGAAATGCTAGGTAACTTTAGCTTTGGTGATTACTTCAAAGAAGAGGCAATAAGCTATGCTTGGGAATTTTTAACGGGTGTTTTAGGTTTACCAAAAGAAAAGCTATTGGTTACCATTTATGATAGTGACGAAGAGGCTTTTTTATTCTGGAAAAATGAAATTGGCATACCAGAAGATAAAATTATCCGTATTGGCGATAAGTCACCTGATAAAAAGTTTGAATCTGATAACTTTTGGTCAATGGGTGATACGGGTCCTTGTGGTCCTTGTTCTGAAATATTTTATGATCATGGCGCTGATATTTGGGGTGGTCCTCCAGGATCTCCTGAGGAAGATGGTGATCGTTTTATTGAAATTTGGAACATAGTTTTCATGCAGTTTAATCGCCAAGCCAATGGTGATATGGAGCCACTACCTAATCCGTCTATCGATACGGGTATGGGCTTAGAACGAATTTCTGCCATTATGCAAAATGTGCACAGTAATTATGAAATTGATCTTTTCCAAGCATTAATTAAAGATACAGCCAATTTGTTAGCATGCACTGATTTAAACAACAAATCACTACGCGTTATTAGTGATCATATTCGTTCTTGCTGTTTCTTAATCATTGACGGTGTTGTGCCATCAAATGAAGGTCGTGGTTATGTATTACGCCGTATTATTCGTCGTGCTATTCGTCATGGACACAAACTTGAAGCGGAAGAACATTTCTTTCATAAGCTTGTAAAATCTCTTATTGAACAAATGGGTGAAGCATATCCTGAACTAGTTCAACAACAAGCGATTATTGAAAAATTATTACGTATTGAAGAAGAGCAATTTGGTCGTACTTTAGATCGCGGTATGCTTTTGCTTGAAGATATTTTAGCTAATTTGAACGGTGATACTATTAGTGGCGATGATGTTTTTAAACTATACGACACTTATGGTTTTCCTGCTGATTTAACTGCCGATATAGCCCGTGAACGTAAGTTAAATATTGACCATAATGGTTTTGATCTTGCTATGAGCTTACAACGTGAACGCGCTCAACAAGCGAGCCAATTTGGTACTGATTATAATCAACAATTGAAATCAGATCATAAAACCAGCTTTAAAGGGTATGACAACCACTCTTCTTCTGCGACAGTAGTTGAATTGTTTAATTGTCATGAGCAAGAAGCTGTTAATCAGTTAAATGTTGGTGAGCAAGGCTTAGTGATTTTAGATCATACGCCTTTTTATGCTGAATCGGGTGGTCAGGTTGGTGATAGTGGCTTATTACATCTTGATAATGGTGTTTTTGAAGTTGAAGACACAATTAAGCTAGGTAATGCTTTTGCTCATAAAGGCGTTGCTCGTACTGATGTAGGCATGAACCGTCGTGTTAAAGCTGAAATTGATAGTGAACGTCGCGCTGCAATTGTTAAGAACCATACCGCGACTCACCTTTTACATGCGGCTTTGCGTAAAGTATTAGGAGAACATGTTACACAGAAAGGTTCATTGTGTGATAGTGAAAAACTTCGTTTTGATTTTTCCCATTTTGAAGGTATGACAGCTCAAGAGCTACATGATGTTGAGCAACTGGTTAATGATGAAATACGCCGAAACCATGTAAAAGAAACTGAATCAATGTACATTGAAGATGCTAAAGAAAAAGGCGCTATGGCGCTCTTTGGTGAAAAATATGATGATCAAGTGCGAGTAGTTACCTTAGGTGATTTTTCTACAGAGCTTTGCGGTGGTGTTCATGTTGATCGAACTGGTGACATTGGTTTATTAAAAATAGTTTCAGAATCAGGTATTGCTGCAGGTGTACGCCGTATTGAAGCGGTTACTGCAACAGGTGCATTGGCATTTATTAATGAACAAAGTGCTTGTTTAGCCAAAGTAGCCAGTTTAGTGAAAGCAGATGTTGCTAGTGTAGGTACTAAGGTAGAGCAATTAATTACTCGTTCTAAAGCATTAGAAAAAGAAATTAGCGTTCTTAAGCAGGAACTTGCTGCACAAGCAGGGTCAGATTTAGTAACTAATGCTATTGATATCAATGGGGTAAAAGTACTTGTTGCAGATTTAAATGGTGTTGAAAGCAAAGCACTTCGCGGTATGGTTGACGAGCTTAAAAATAAAATGCAGTCAGGAATTATCATGCTTGCGACCGCTAATGATGATAAAGTTGGTTTAATTGCAGGGGTTACTAAAGATCTTATTGGCCGAGTGAAAGCGGGTGAGTTAGTGAATATGGTAGCCCAGCAAGTGGGAGGCAAAGGAGGAGGGCGTCCAGATATGGCACAAGCCGGCGGCAGCCAACCAGAAAACATTACAGATGCTTTAGCTTCTGTGCAACCTTGGTTGACTGAAAAGCTTAGTTAATCAATTTTACAAAAGTTAAATGATAAGCCAATAGAGTAATTTTATTGGCTTTTTTT
>JADGDH010000215.1 GCA_016745015.1 Colwellia sp. | reverse complement strand
GTAGCAAAACATGTTGGTGCTCGGCATGTTGTTATTACAGACATCAATGAATACCGTCTTGATTTAGCAAGAAAAATAGGGGTAACACGTGCAGTTAACGTTTCTAAAGAAAGCTTAACTGATATTATGCATGACTTAAGCATGACTGAGGGCTTTGATATTGGTTTAGAAATGTCTGGTGTGTCTATGGCATTTACAAGTATGTTAGACAATATGAATAATGGTGGTAAAATCGCCATGCTAGGTATTCCTGGCAAAGAGATGGCCATTGATTGGAGCCAGATAATTTTTAAAGGCTTAACCATTAAAGGAATTTATGGTCGTGAAATGTTTGAAACGTGGTATAAAATGGCCAGCCTTATTCAATCTGGTTTAGACTTATCGCCTATCATTACTCATCATTACAATATTGATGATTTTCAGAAAGGGTTTGATGTAATGCGTTCAGGACAATCAGGTAAAGTTATTTTAAATTGGGAAAAATAGTGTCAGATAACCAAGAAGTTTTTAAACATATGCAAGTAAGTGATTTGCATAAAGTGTTAAGCAATAAAACCCATGTAGTAGTCGATATTCGTGACGCCGCATCTTTTTCTAATGGCCGTATAACCGATGCCATTCATTTAACGAATGAAAGTTTGGCCGATTTTCTACGGGAGGCCGATCCTGATTCACCTGTGGTTGTTTGCTGTTATCACGGACATTCTAGCCAACAAGCCGCTCAATTTTTGATAAGTCAAGACTTTACCCACGTTTATTCTCTTGATGGCGGCTTTACTCAGTGGCAATTACAATACCCAGATGACATATCTCGTTAATAGGTAATTAAAGGATTAAATAAATGTCTGAACATGGAAACTTACAGCCGTTAGTGCAGCTAGAGCAACATAATATTGCACTGCTTTTTGCAAACTATTTATTAACGTTAGGCATTGAAGCGACTGTTGTTACTGAGCCAATACATAAAGAAACAGCTGAAATAAAACAGGGCCATACCGTTTATTGTCAACAAGACAAAATTGCTCAAGCTAAACTTGAATTTGAACGTTTTATTAAAAAACCATTTGATCAAAAATACCAACAAGCAGCTTGGCAGCATGGTGAAACAGTTTCACTCAATAGTAATGATTCAACCTTGTTAGCGAGTTTTAAAGAAAATTTTCTTGCTCATGCTGGCATAGTTACTTTAATCGTGTTTGCATTTTGTTGGTTGGTATTTCTGGGCAGCAACTTAGGTTGGGCGCAACCTCTATTTAATCTATTACAGTTCTACCCTAAAATATCTGTCGATGCCTTTATTGTTGAGCCTTGGCGCATTATTGGTCCTGCTTTTTTTCATTTTTCTTTATTACATATCGTATTTAATACCATGTGGTGGTGGCAGTTAGGCGGTAGTATTGAAAAATCTTTAGGTAAAGGCAGCTTGATCAATCTGCTATTAATCTCGGCTATTTTTTCAAATTTGGGGCAATTTATTGTTTCAGGGGCAAACTTTGGAGGTTTGTCTGGTGTGGTATACGCACTAATGGGGTTTGTTTGGTGGTATGGTTATTTAGCGCCTGAAAAAGGTTTGTCGTTATCTAAGCCTATTGTTGGTTTTTTATTATTTTGGATAGTGTTAGGCTTTGCAGACTTATTACCCGTGAATATGGCAAATACTGCTCATTTATTGGGTTTGATTTCAGGCTGTTTATTGGCATTGATTTCCGTCAAAATAGCTAAAAAATAGCAGATTGACGAATTCACTCGCGCCACAGTTTCTAACAGTTTTAAATGATAGATATTCTTTAACGGAAACATCAGTTAAGTTTTATGCTGCAATAATGCTTTAACCGCCGTTAAATCAATAATTTTTTCATCTACTTTTAAATAAGCAACGATTGTGCTTTTTTCTGGAGTATTTCCTACTTCATCATGAACTAACGTTGCTTCAATAACGCCAGGCATATTAATTAACAACTCCGCCATTTCTTGCGCTTTTTCATCACAACTAATATTAGTCATAAAACTAAAGCTTTTAGATTTTTTTAGTTTTTGCATACCAAAGCTAAGTATCAACCAAAATAAACTCGCTAATGCCATCACTAAAAAGATACTTTGCTCACTATAACGACTAGCAATAAGTCCACCAATAATACCACCCGCAAAAGCACCTAAAAATTGACTACTAGAATAAATACCCATCACACTACCTTTCACACCAGCAGGAGCAAGTCGCGATAAAATAGAAGGCATTGTCGCTTCTAAATAATTAAACGCAGTAAAAAATAACACTAGCGATAACACTAAACTCCATAAGCCTGTTGGTAATAACCATAATGAAAACAAAGCTAAACTAAGCAAAGCAACCGCAGCACTAAACATGGGTTTTTCTTGTTGCTTTTTCATAGCAACAATCATAAAAGGTACCATTAAAAAGAAAGAGCCAAGCAGCGTTGGTAGGTATATTTGCCAATGATTATCCAGTGCTAAGCCACTCTCAACAAACTGTTTTGGCAAGGTAACAAAACAAGCAGTAAGTGCCATATGTAAAACAAACACTCCCACGTTCAAACGTGATAATTGCGGATTACGGATCAGTGTCATAATTTGATTTGGCAAAGCAACACTATCACCACGAGGCGCTTTGTTAATGGAATAAGGCACCATAAACTGGATCATCAACATAGCCAGAATGGTTAAAAAACCTGTAAACCAAAAAAGACCACTTAACCCAAAAGCATCTGCGACTATTGGCCCTAAAATCATAGCAAAAGTAAAAGATAAACCAATAAACATACCAATGGTTGCCATTACTTTTGGACGCTGTTCTTCACGGGTTAAGTCTGCGGCTAAAGCTAAAATAGCACTGGCTATAGCTCCCATACCCTGTATGGCTCTACCTATTACAACACCATAAATACTAGTAGAAAGCGCAGCAACAACACTACCAATCAAAAACACCACCAAGCCTGCTAATATCACAGGTTTACGACCATATTTATCAGACAAAATCCCCATTGGAATTTGCAATAAGGCTTGGGTTAAGCCATAAGCACCAATAGCAATACCAAGCCATAAGGGGCTATATCCTGATAGTTGCTCACCATAAATAGCAAACACAGGTAAAATCATAAACAAGCCAAGCATACGCACACCAAAAACGCTGGCGAGCGAGAATGCTGCTTTTTTCTCAATACGGTTTAATCCTGAAATACTCATAGAAGCACTTTTACCTATT
>JADGDH010000214.1 GCA_016745015.1 Colwellia sp. | reverse complement strand
CAGCCATAAAGGCAAGTACTTGCTCACCTAGTTGCTTGCCTAATTCAACACCCCATTGATCATACGAGTTCACCTGCCATAACATGCCTTGTACAAAAATTTTATGTTCATAAAGTGCTAGAATAGCACCCAGACATTTCGGTGTTAACGACGGCATTAGCAAGGTATTACTAGGCGTGTTTCCTTTCATGGTTTTATGTGGTGCTAAAATCGCTGCTTCTTCTAAAGTTGAGCCTTTTTCAGTCAGCTCTATTTTCACTTGAGCTAAACTTTTACCTTGCATTAAGGCTTCACTTTGCGCAAAACAATTGGCAACAAGTACCTTATGGTGCTCGTCTAACAAGCTTGTTCCTTTTAACGCAACAATAAAGTCTGTAGGAATAATTTCATCACTTTGGTGCATCAACTGCATAAAGGCATGTTGACCATTAGTGCCTTCTTGACCAAATACAACAGGCGCAGTTAGCCAATTAAGTTTTTCACCTTGCTTAGAAACTGACTTGCCATTACTTTCCATGTCAGTTTGTTGCAAATAACCTGGCAGCGCTCTTAACGCATGATCATAAGGAAGTACCGCCAAGTTTGCATAACCCAACCCATTGCGGTTCCACATACCTATTAATGCCATTAAAACAGGCATGTTTTTAGATAAATCAGCTTCTTGAAAGTGCTTATCCATTTGATATGCTCCCTCCTTTAGCTCATTAAAGTGATCAATACCAATAGCTAAAGCAAGTGGTAAACCAACAGCTGACCATAAAGAGAAGCGTCCTCCTACCCAATCCCACATGGGTAGAACATGATTTGCATCTAAACCAAAAGCTTGCGCTTTTTCAACATTACTACTTATGGCAAACCACTGTTTTGCTATGGCACTAGCGTCATTAAGCTCTGCTAGCATCCATTGTTTTATCGCTTTAGCATTTAATAAGGTTTCTTGAGTAGTAAAGGTTTTAGAAATAATAACCACAAGCGTAGTCGCTGCATCAAGGTTTTCAAGCTTTTCAGTTACCGCTGCGCCATCAACATTAGCTAGTACATGCACCTTTAAGCCCGTATTATGATAAGGATGTAAAGCGCTTAAACCCACTTTAATACCGTAATATGAACCACCAATACCCATAGCTAATACATCAGTAAACTTTTTACCTGTTGCACTAACCAGCTTACCTTGTTGCACATCATCAACAATTTGTGCCATGCGCTGTTCAGTTTCTTCAACTTGCTTTGCTTCTTTCCCTAAGACTGCTTTTTTAACATGTGCAGGCGCTCTTAATGCAGTATGCAAAACAGCACGTTGCTCAGTGTTATTAATTTTTTTACCACTAAACATATCATTAATTTTTTGAACTAATGCATTATCATTCGCCCAAGAAATTAAATGTTTTAATTCAGCTTGGGTGATATTTTGTTTTGAATAATCAAGATAAAGGTCCGCAGCACTAACTGAAAAATCATTAACTCTATTGGAGTTACTTGCACTGTTAAAAAGCGCTAAAATCGAACGTTGTTTCGCTAGTTCAGCGCTTTTTTGAATTTCTTTATTGAAAAGTTCCATTATTTTTTGTGCCTATCCACTTTGCTCAGAAAAAATTGTTATGTCCATTGTAGGGGGTAATTCATTGCCCTTTTATTAAATGCTTGTATCAATAATTTAATGCGAAAATATCAAACATCAAAGGAATTAATGCCTAACCAAGAATGACATAAAAATTCCTAAAAGAAATCTATAATCTTTAATTGGTAAACATACGTTTCAATGCTAATAGTCCTTGCTCAGAAAAACTAAACAGCTCAGCATAGCTTTTTTGTTTTATAACTAAACGAATAATTTGAGGATCAATATTTAAGTAATCATGTACTAATGCATTTCTCATCCCTATTATTTTTCGCCACGAGGTAACATCAATATGACTAACACCTAATTGTGAAAGTGTTTCAAAAGCAGAATAAGCTTCAGCAGGGGCTGTTTTATTTAATGCGTAAGACCAATGCTTTGCAATACCAATACATGCTTCTATTAAAACGTGCAAAGAACGTTCTGCTGCTCGATATTCATAACGACCTAAAACTCTTGTTTTACTAATATCATACAACCCGTCTAGGTCACTTTTTATTTCGTCTAAATGCTCTTGCATCGAAAAAATATAAGTATTATCCATAAGTCACCTGCTTATTATTGTAATGATATAGGTAATCTATTTCCCACTTTGACATAATACGCTGCTGCTCTTTCAATTGCCTTGAATTATTTTTACTTAATAATAGACTACCCGTGCTAAGCACAGACATAGCAAGTGGAATATTGGCTATGCCCATATCAAGAATACTTATCTCGCCTTCTTTCAAGCCTAATTCTTTTTGCCACTCTATAGCTAACAGTTCAGACCTCAATCTACGCTCAATAATATCTTCTTGCCAAGATTTAAACACCACAGCAAGATCTATATCGCTACCCGCATGAAATGTTCCTTTAGCATACGAGCCATATAGCCATAAAATTTCTATATCATCATGCTGTTTAGCCAGCGCCATGATCTTAGGTTTTAACTCATTAAAATTCATACAGATTACTTTACGTCACTAGCACTAACTTAAACCAATAAGTAAGAATATCACAGATAAGTTCAACCTACATTAATGCACATTACCCCTTTGTCAGACTACGCTACATGGGTGGTGTTATTAGGCAGTACAAGAAGCATATTATCCTGAAATACAATCTATTATATTGAAAGTGTTTTCAAATAAGCCGTGAACTCTTCACCTAACTCACCATGGCGCAATGCATACTCAACATTCGCTTTCATATAACCTAACTTAGAACCACAATCGTGTGATTTACCTGTCATATGAAAAGCTTCAACCGTTTCTTTTTCCATTAACATGGCAATGGCATCGGTTAATTGAATTTCATCGCCCGCACCAGGAGGCGTTAACTTCAATAATTCCCATATTTTTTCTGATAACACATAACGACCCACTACCGCCAAGTTAGAAGGCGCTTCTTCTACAGGTGGTTTTTCAACAATAGCAGTCATCGCTTTAGACTCGCCAGCAGTAAGCTCATGGCCTGCACAGTCAACCACACCATAACTGCTCACTTCCTCCATAGGCACTGGTTCAACCATTATTTGGCTATAACCACCTACTTCATTATATCGAGCAAGCATTGCTGCTAAGTTTTCAGTTTTTAAATTAGCACTCGAATCATCTAAAATCACATC
>JADGDH010000213.1 GCA_016745015.1 Colwellia sp. | reverse complement strand
CATGAGTGTTTACATGCCATTATCGATAATTGATCTTTTAGCTTTATTAACGTTTTTTCTTTCTTGGTCTGGTTATACTTGGTTTGCTCGAAAAAAAGCAAAAAATACTGATTGTATAGCACGTAGTTTACATCAGCACAGAATTCATTGGATGTATGAAGTCATAACCCGAGAAGTAAGAGTAGGTGAAGCTTCGTTATTGTCAAATATAGAGCGTAATATTGCTTTTTTTGCATCGAGTACATTACTAATATTAGCAGGTTTATTAACGCTTTTTGCTAAAATCAACACATTAGAAAGTGTTATATCATCAATGCCTTATGCTGATCATGCTAGTCATTTAGCTATACAGTTAAAATTAAGTTTACTTGCTTTTATTTTTGTTTTGTCATTCTTCCAATTTACTTGGTCTATGCGCCAATATGGTTTTGTTAACGTGATGGTGGGTGCTGCGCCTATTGATACATCAGGACTGAATGAAAACCTGAAAGCTTATGCTAAACAAATGGCAATAGTGCAAGACCAAGCTGCTCATTCATATAACTATGGACTACGCTCATATTATTTTGCTTTAGCTGCTATGTGCTGGTTTTTTCATCCGATTTTATTTATTTTAATGAGTATATGGGTAGTTTATACCTTGTATACTCGAGAGTTTAATTCAAAAGCAGTGAACGCTATTACGGCAGGGCAAAAGTATTTGCAACTCGAACGTGAATCCAAATTTCCCAGTAGAGATGCTAAGTGAGTAAAAAGCACGAAAAAAAATATCAGGGTTATTCAATAGAAGATTTTGACAGCTACGATTGCCTAAAATTATCAAAACGCTTCTACCTCGTTTTAATATTTATATTACGCGGTTATATCGTTTGGCTGATGTCAGTAACAAATATGCGTGACAGAACTAGTATTATTTCTTGGATCTATCCAGAAACATCATTGTTCTATTTAAGTTTGTTTTCAGGTGCCATTGGTTTATTTGTTTTACTAATTATTAGTTTACGAAGACCAGAAGCTGCTACATGGATACAATTAAGCTGGAAACATTGTCGAACAATTTTAACTAGTGCATTATTATTTGATTTACTAACCCATGCTATTGGCTATTTTTATTGGCAGTTATTATCATTAGAATTGGTTATTATGCAAACAATAATTAGTATTGCATTAATTTCTCTATGTTATACCAGTGAACGGTTTAAAATAAACATAGAAGAATTTCCACAGAAAGTACCAGAAAAGTAATTTCATCAACGAGCAAAAATGTAGAGATATTTATTGTGAATGTAAGTAATACCCCTGTTAATAATGAAGTTGAGCCCGATAGTAAACAAGAAGAACGGTTGATTATTCTTGATACTGAAACAACGGGTATTAATCCTAGAGAAGGGCATAGAATTGTTGAAATTGGTTGTGTAGAAATGATCAACCGACAATTAACAGGGCGAACTTATCATGCTTACATAAAACCGCTTGATGCACGTGGACAGGTTTTACAAATGGATCAAGAAGTTATTAATATTCATGGTTTAACCAATGAGTTTTTAGATGATAAACCACTATTTTCACAAGTAGTTGATGAGTTTGTTGACTTCATTCGAGGTGGCGATTTAGTTATTCATAATGCAAAGTTTGATGTTGGTTTTATGAATCATGAATTTTCATTACTAAACTTTGCTGAACGTTCTCGCAATAAAGTACCAATGACTGAAGATATTTGTACGATTACCGATACTTTAAAAACATCAAAAGATGAATTTGGCTCACCGAAAACGTTAGACTATTTAGCACGTTTTTATAAAGTAGATAAATTAGTAGACCGTACTTATCACGGCGCGTTAATTGATGCCCAGTTGCTCGCTTTTGTTTACATTGAAATGACCCGCAAGCAATCTACCTTTAATTTATCTGTTGGTGATGATAATAGCGGTGGTGATGCAAATGCTATTAGGCGTTTGAATAGTAATAGAGAAAAATTAAAGGTTATTGCTGCAACTGCCGATGAAATAGAAGCACATAAAGAAAGACTATCTGTTGTTAAACTAAAAGGGGGAGAGCCACTTTGGAAATTATCAAGTCATTAATATTTTGCTTTCTTCTATTAGCTAGCGTTAATGTTGTTTTTGCACAAGAAAAAATGCAAGAGAGCGTACAAGAAAATAAAGTAATCATGGATGATGAAAAACCGCTAACAAAGGGAAAAATAGGTTTTTACCAAAGTGATAATGTTACGAATGAAATACCCTATTTTGATAATCGCTTTCGTATTGATGCAAAACTTGAAGAAATAACCTTAATATTTTTTCGAGTTCGTGGCAGTAAGCCTATAATTTTAGTGCAACCTGATGGCAAAAAACTGCGCATCAGTGATCGTGATAGTGAAAAAATGCAATGGCATGATGATAGTACTTTTGACATGATTAAAATCAGCAAACCTATGCCAGGCCCGTGGCAAGCTATTGGTGATATTTTACCTGAGAGTAAGATATTAGTCGTGTCAGATGTTAAAATTATTGTAGATCCTTTGCCTGAAATTGTATTGTCTGGTGAAACTATAAAGGTTGTAGGTAAGCTTGTTAATGGTGATGAAAATATAGATATAGCCCAATTTAAATATGTGGTTGATTTGGATGTTAATTTTTTTAGTACTAACAATTCAGCTTATGATAATTTTGGTGCAGGAGCCTTTAAATTAACATCGTTTAAAGATGATGGCCGTGATCTTGATGAATATGCAGGAGATAACCTTTATACAGGTGAATTTCTTTTAGACTTTGCAGCAGGTGAATGGCAACCTGTTTTTTTAGTTAAACTACCATTAATAACGAGAGAGCTTCGTCAAAAGCCTATTCTTTTAAATAAATCACCTATCACTATCTCTGTTGATACCTCAGACACAGAAACTACTCCCCACCGTTTACTGTTAACAATAGATCCTATGTATGTTGATCCCAGCAGTTTAGTTTTTCAAGGAAAAACAACTTTTCCAGATAAACAAACACGACCTTTTTCAATTTTAGATAGTGAAAATGCTGAAACTCGGATTAAAGATATTCCTTATACAGAACCTGGAATTCATCGAGTTAATTTAAGTGCATTTGGAAGAACAACCTCGGGCCGAGAGTTTCGTTTAGTGGTTCCTGAATTTACTTTTAATGTAAAAGACGATTTAAATAAAGCGCTATTAACAGTGTTAGATGATAATGGTATAGAGCAAACGATTATAGT
>JADGDH010000073.1:4190-15122 GCA_016745015.1 Colwellia sp. | reverse complement strand
GCCTGCATACAAACGGCTAAAACTGCAGCAGAATAATCTGATCCATTACGACCTAACGTAGTAACCTGCCCTTCTTTGTTATTTTGACTAACGCTCATACCAATAAAACCTGGCATTAAAGACACTTGATTGAGCTTTTCATATTCTATTGAAAATTTTTCTTTTGATAATACTAAATCAGCTATAGCATTTAATGATGATTCATTGGTAAAAAGAAACTTCTCTGGTGATAATAATGAAACTTGTATACTTAATGACTGTAAAACAGAGTCAAGAATTGCAACGCTTAAGCGTTCGCCTATACTAATAATACGAGCTCTAATATGATCAGGACAATAAGACAACATAGTTGCTCCTTGCATATAACGCTGAAGCTGGTGCTCATAATTCGTTAGTGCTTGCTCGCAATGATGAGAATTAAACTCAGTTAAGCTGGCAGATAAGTCTTCAATAATGGTGGTTATAGCACGTTTAAAGTGACCTAAATCAATCGCCAATTTAGCTTCATCAGTAATATTTTCAGCCATTGCTACCAAATGATTAGTAACACCTTGCGGGGCAGAAACTACCACTGCAACTTTTGAAGATTGGCTTTTATCTTTGATGATGTTGGCAACTTGACGAAAACGTTCAGCTGACGCCAATGATGAGCCACCAAATTTAAGTACACGCATTATTTTTTCCTTTATTGAAAGCAGTTTTTTACAAAAAAAAGCCCGTAACCTTTTCAGGTCACGGGCTTTGATAAAATTGTTATTTTTTACACGTTAGCCAGCGACCGCCATTCCAGTTCGGGTGGTGGTAATAATGATAATATGGCTAGAGGTAATATTCATGGATGATAAAATGCCTGATTTACCCAGTAGTGTCAACATTTATTGCCCTCTTAAAATAAGAATAAAAAGTTATAGGCTATGCATAACTATCTAACACAATGATTTTATATTATGTATTTAAAGTGAAAGTTGATAGTTTTCATCTTTGTGCGGCAACTAACTACTTATCAATAGATACAGACAGGCAACTGAAAGCACTGTAGAAACCGTATAAATAAATGTTAATTTCAAACTGTAAGTACTTATTTTCATCACTATTCCTTATCGTTCTATGTGTATATAGCGTCAATTAATTGTTTGCTTTCAACAATAAAGCTAATTTCATGCCATATATTTAACTTGGAATAATAGTAACTAAAATTTAAACGAGTAACTGCAACAAAGAGTTAATCAATTGTAGGGATTTGTAATCGAATTATTGAGCCGTTGGTGAATGCCAATGCAAAGCTGATTGATTGGTTTTAATCCATTTTTTAGCTTCAAGGTAATCAGGGAAGTATGTGGCAACAAGTTGCCAAAAGTATTTCGAATGGTTTAAATGGCGTAAATGACATAATTCATGAACAATAACATAGTCAATAACATATTTGGGTAACATCATTAATAAGTAATTAAAGCTTAGCTCACCTTTGCTATTACAACTACCCCATCTGGCGCGATATTGTTTTATTTTTATTGCTGTGGGAGTTAACTGAGTGTGTGCAGAGTAATATTCGACTTTTGGTAGAATAAATTTATGAGCTTCTTGCTTAAGGTAATGCTCAATATGTTTTTTTACTATTACAGCCAATTGTGATTCATTGGTTAACTTATTCTGAATAAGTGTTGGTAAAACAATAGTAAGCTCTTGCTGATCATTCTTTGATTCTGATAAAAAAGTAGCGGGTTTTTTATTTGACTTTTCACCTGGCTTTTCGCCTGATTTAGCAAAAATAATATTAAGCGTAACGAGTTGCCCAAATAGAAATAACTTTGAGCCTTGAGTAAAATTACAGCATAAATCACTCATTTTATTTTGCTCAGTGATTTTAGCTCTTAACCAAGCCTCTTTTTTTTGGATAAATGAACTAATAAACTTTTCATCTACATGATAGGGCACACGCACAAAAACGTGCCCTCTTTTTACTTGCAAGGAAAGTGTTTTACGACGGCTGCGTAAAATTTGATAATCAATCATTAGTCCGCTTTTGTGTAAACTAGAAACTTAACTCACTTTACTTAATTTAGCAGGCTCTGGCTCTACTTCTTTTTCAGGCTTTTTCTTAACTGCTTTTTTAACTGGTGTTTTGTTTGCTGGTTTTTTTGCAAGTAAGGCTATTAATACCTCCTCACGGTGTTGAGCTAAATAAATACTTAACTCTTCGCTAGCACTATCACTAAGATCTAATGGTGATTGTGCAAATACATCGGCCAAGTTATCAGCCATATCCAACATTTTGTCATATTCATCTGCTGATTTCTTATCCATAAATGTTTTTGCCTCCACCCCGTGTCTAATGACGACGAATCGACTTTCAACTGCCATTGTTATTCCTTAGTCATGTTAAAAGAAAACTAAAATAAAAATTCAAATTTTACCGTTATGAACAAACAATATCACAAAAACCACAAAGCTGTATATAAAGCCAGTAACTTTATTACTCTATATCAATATTTCTCATTAAATACACCCATGTCGCCTCAATCATTTTTTATATGGATTAACCACTTATACTCATGATACTTCAAAATGTCTGCTTCAGGATACCTGAGCGACTCATGATCAAGGTGCATATTTTTATTAATGGTTGTTCCCTTAAAAAAAGATGTAACGTAGAACATGATTTGCTCAGATATCCCCAAAGGGCGAGTTTAAAAGGCTTATATGCGGCGTTATTGATTTTGATAAGGGAACAACCATTCTCTTCAATCAATGCCTTGCCTCTAAGCCTTTTAATTCTCGCTGAAACGAGTATTTCGAGGTAACATGAGTATAAGCTAGTTACCAAATAGTTTTTCAAACCAAGATCGAACGCCAGTTTTCTCTTTCAAACAACCTTCTTGTCTTATTATACCTGCAGAGATTGCAGGATAATTGATTGTATTATCGCATTGGGAAGTGACTGCATGCCCTGTTTTTTGTTCAAATAGTGTCATCGCAATCGCATCTGGTTTAATACGTTTTTTATTTACAACACCATGTTTTTTAATAAAATCAGAAAATAACACTAACGCTCCGCTACTGCCTGTTAATCCTGTTGATTTATTATTATCTTTTCCTAGCCACGTAGTAACTAAGTGATTATTATCATAACCAACAAACCAGCTGTCACGTAAATCATTACTTGTGCCTGTTTTTCCTGCCACAATTTTATTTTTTAAACGCCAAGAAAGTGATTTAGCTGTGCCAACTTTTGTTACTTGCGTTAAAGCGTAGTCCATTAAATAAGTCGCATTAGTTGAAATAACTTGCTCATTAGCGGCCTCAAATTGCCACAAGGTTTCTCCCTTACTTGAAGATATACTATTAACTGTATGCGCCTGCTCTGAATAACCTTGATTGGCTAATGCTAAATACATTTGATTAATTTGCAAAGGCGACATATTAATAGCACCAAGTAGCATTGATGGGCGCATAATAATATCTTCTTCATAACCAAGAATAGAAATTACCTTAACCACATTTTCTAATCCTAAAGCCATACCTAAATTAACAGTAGGAATATTTAGTGACTTTACTAAGCCATCAATTAACGGTACTTGATGACGATATTTACCATCATAATTTTTGGGCTGCCATTGATTTCCTTTTTGATCAGGTTTCTTGCTTCCGTTGGTATCACTCATTCTTGCATTACTACTTAATGTAATAGGTTCATCAGCCAGCAAAGTGGCAAAATTAAATTGCTCAAATCGCTCTAATGCTGCTAAATAAATAGCGGGTTTAATTAATGAGCCTATTGGACGTTTGGCATTTATTGCTCTATTAAATCCAGCATAACCACTCTGCCTATCCCCAACTAATGCTCGAACTTCAGCACTAGCTATATCGGTAACTACCATTGCGGCCTGCAAATCTTTCTGCTTATATTTTTGTTCCAATAAAACTAATTGGCTAGTAACCGTCTGCTCAAGTAGTTGTTGAGAAAAATGGGAAAAACCCGTAAAAACTCGAATACCCATTTTCTGCTGGTTAGGCGTTAAATGTTGATTCAATTCTTGCTTTACTAATTGCAAGTAAGCTGGATATTGCTGTGCTTTAAAGCGTCTATTTTTACGTATTGATAACGAGGAATTTACCGCTTCTCTAAATTCGTCTACCGAAAGTAAATTCTGTTCAAACATTAATCGTAAAACTAAATCTCGGCGCTCTTTAGCTCTAGCAGAGTGACGCCAAGGGTCGTAATAACTAGGTCCTTTTACTTGAGCAACTAATAATGCAATTTGCGCGCTATTCAATTCTGCTAGTGTTTTTCCAAAATAAAATTTAGCCGCCAAACCAAAACCATAAATACCATTAGCGTAATGCTGCCCTAAATATACTTCATTAACATAAGCTTCAAGCAGTTGGTCTTTGCTATAGCGCACTTCAATTATGATCGCCATAATTGCTTCTTTTATTTTTCGGGTAAGTGTGCGCTCTCGTGTTAAAAACATATTTTTAACTAGCTGTTGAGTTAATGTACTACCCCCTTGTACTGTACGGCCAGCTACTAGATTATTGTACAAAGCCCGCAAAATACCTAAAGGTGAAATACCTTGATGATGATAAAAATCGCGATCTTCAATTAATAGCAAGGTATCTAATAGCTGTGTAGGTGTATTTTCTAGCGCAGTTAATACTCGGTCTTCTTTATTGTTTGGTACTAATCTAGCCAGCAATATAGGCTCTAGTTCCATTTCCATTACAGGAACACCATCACTAAAAAGCTGACTGATTTTTCCATCTGATACATTAATGGTTAGCTCAGTAGCACTTACTGAGCTAATTGATGTAGTTTGAGGAAAAACAAATGGACGGCGGTATAAAATCAGCCTGTTGGTTGATTGAGCATATTGCCCTGAAACATAAACTGTTGTTACCTTTTGATAACCATTTAAGTTAAGAGATGTTGCAAGGCGTTCAAGTTTAAGTGGTTCACCAATTTTTAAACTTTCTATTTGACCATAAATTTGTGCTGGTATTTGCCAACGTTGCCCTTCAAACGTTTCTTGTACTTTAGCGTCGAGATAAATTGTCAAAAGTACTAAAACAAAAAACAGTGTTATTGCAAGTTTAACACCTGTAATAGCAATTCTACGCAACCATGTTTTTGATTGTTTAAGATCTTTCTGCACTTGCTTTTTTTGAACCGGTTTTTCTGTTTTTTTAGCTTTTTTCTGAGTTGACATTAATTAATACAGTCCTAACGTTAGTTTTGAAATGGCGTTTAGTTTTATTTATGAGCTGTACAGTAGCGGTTTAAATTTAAAGGTATATTAACACTTTTACGCTTCAAAAAATTGATTTCTAGGTAGTTAAGTATTTCGACTTTTAATCGATCGGCCTGCTTTTTCAGAAAATGGATCAACAGGCCATCGATGACGGGGGTATTTAGCTCGCATGTCTTTTGCTACTTCAATATATGACCCTCCCCAAAAATTTGCTAAATCACTCGTTATTTGTATTGGCCTGCGGGCTGGTGATAACAATTCAAATCGTAGTGCAATACTCTTGCATGCCAACAATGGGGATTTAAGCTCGCCAAACAACTCTTGCAAAACAATTGAGACTGTTGGCTCTGAATTTTTGTCGTAACTGATGGGAACTTTTTTATTGCTAGGGGTTATGTACAATAAAGGTGCTTCTCTCTCAAGTACTTTTGATTCTTCATATGTTAATAATGATGATAATAAAGGGAATATTTTCACCCGTTTTAATTCTGATATTTTTTTAATATTAGAAACATACGGTAATAACCACTTTTCAGCAGTATTCATGATTAACGCCTCTGATAATATTGGAAAGCCTTCTATCTTATTACCAAGCCATACCACTCTTTTCAACCAATTATCACATTCTTTAGTCCAGCTTAATATGTTTCTAGCATCTGTCTTTATCAAAGATTTAATACTATCTAATATAAATTCGGCTGGTACATCATTACTTCTTGACTCTTCAATGATTAAACTGCCATATTTTTTCAATACCCTTGCGTATACATTGCTATTATTTGATGATAATTCATATGTTACTTTTTTTGAAATTTTATGAGAAAATTTTTCAGCTAAAATATATTTATTAAAATTAATAGCACTAAAAACTCGCCCTTCTTTTTTTTGTGCATCGCAATCATTAATAACTAAATACTCATAATTAATAAGAGGATCAGCCTCGGTAAGAAAAACACCTTTTCCATTGGCTAATTGATATTTATTGCTATTCCCTGAACGTCTTTTAGCTAATCGTTCAGGAAATGCTAAAAGTAACAAATAGGCGGCAATATCTGAAAGGTTTGAAATATCTACTTTGCTTTTTTTGTGTTTTATAGATGACTGTAGTGTACGAACATCTTTAGCTACCGTTTTTAATGTATTTCGATTTACATATGTTTTATTAAGGTTTCCAGTTTCGCTCTCAATTAGAATGTGTAATCTCGTCAACAAATCAGCACTATCACTACTTTGTAATATATCTCGTTCTGATAAAAGAGCAGCAATATAACATGCAACTTCACGCTCTTGGTTGCCATTTGCAGCCAACATCATTTTTGCTAGCCTTGGGTGAACAGGCAGAACACTTGCTTGCTTACCAAGCGTTGTAATTTTTCCTGACTCCTCAAGCATCCCTATTTTTATTAGTAAATTTTGAGTTGAATCATAATGAGCTTTTGGCGGTGGTGTTAACCAATTTATTTCGTCATACTTTGAATGCCCTGCTGATGCTAGCTCTATCACCGCATCAGCTAAATCTGCATTCAAAATTTCTTCTTCTTGATAATCATTTAGCGATAAATGTTCAGATTCACTCCATAGCCTTAAACATTTCCCCTCTGACAATCTACCTGCACGCCCTTTACGTTGCTCTGCTGATGCTTTTGATATATTAGCTGTTGTAAGCTTTGACATTCCGCTCGATGGATTAAAGGTAAGTTTCTTTTCTAATCCTGAATCAATAACGCAGGTAATGCCTTCGATAGTTAAACTGGTTTCTGCAATATTAGTTGTGAAAATAACCTTTTTAACACCAAATAGTGCTGGTGCTATAGACCTTTCTTGTTCTTCTAATGGTAATGAGCCATGCAATGGCACAAGTTTAAGTTTATTGTGTTTTGAAGATATCGCTGCGGCAAGTGAAATACACCTTTTAATGTCGGCAATTCCAGGTAGAAATACAAGGATATCTCCTTCATCTTCAATAACATTAAGTATTGCTTTACATACACTTGATGCTAACTGTTTTTTATCAGTTTTCTGATGAAAAACGCTAACGGGATACGTCCTTCCTTCACATAAAACCACAGGAGCATCACCGAGGTAGTTTGATATTAGGTTAGTATCTAATGTCGCAGACATTACTAAAATGCGAAGATCTTCACGAATAACCTGTTGAACCTCTAAAGACAACATAAGTGATAAATCAGTATTAATAGATCGTTCATGAAATTCGTCAAAAATTATAAGACCAACACCTTCTAATTCTGGATTTGATTGAAGTCGTCTTGTTAATACACCTTCTGTTAAAATTTCGAGTCTTGTTGCAGAAGATATTTTTTTTTCATTTTTTACTTGATAGCCGACAGTTTCACCAACTTTTTCATCTAAACATCTAGCTAAATAGTTAGCAATTGATCTTGCCGCCATTCGTCTAGGTTCAAGCATAATAATTCGCTGCCCTTTCAAAAAGTCAGCTTTTAATAACTCAAGGGGAACGATTGTAGATTTGCCTGCACCTGGTTCAGCTTGTAAAACTACACTCTGATTATTTTTCAACGCTTGCAGGAGAGAAGCTAATACTTGATGGATTGGAAAATTAATATTTTGCCCTCTTCATTTTATTTTTTGTTTACTGACTTTATTCATTTTATTGATATAAAGTTACATTTTTCAGTAAGTGATAACAACCCACTAAAGTATCGTTTGTTATAATTATATTTTCCGTTAGAATAGAGAGTCCATCAACTGAGGAATATTTCTATGATTCAGCCAGAAAAAATAATAATAGCTGATGATCACCCTTTGTTCAGGCAAGCGCTACTAGGAACATTGAAGAATAAATTAACTAAAACTCAATGGCTTGAAGCGCAAACTATCGCCGAACTTGAACAACAACTTCAAAATAATAACGATAGCGATTTATTGTTATTAGACTTAAATATTCCTGGTGCTCATGGTTTTAGTACACTCATTCATGTGCGAAATCATTTTCCGCAAATTCCTGTAGTTATTGTTTCTGCTCACGAAGATCAAAATACTATCAGCAAAGCAATGAAGTATGGTGCGGCAGGGTTTATTCCAAAATCAACACCCATTGATGATATTTTTAACGCAATAGTAGCCGTTTTATCTGGTGAAACTTGGTTGCCAAAATCATTTGAAAGTATTTTAGAAAACACTGATGCTACTGATATTGCTGAACGAGTAGCAAGTTTAACTCAACAACAGTATCGAATTTTATTGATGTTCGCACAAGGCTTGCTCAATAAACAAATTGCCTATGATCTTAATGTTTCAGAAGCAACTATAAAAGCTCACGCCACAGCAATATTTCGTAAACTAGATGTGCGTAACCGAACTCAAGCAGTTATTGCTATTGCTAAACTAGATTTAAACGAAGCTGGGTTTGCATAAGCTCGGTTTACATAAGTAAAGCTACGAATTAATTTTCTTAGTCCCCATAATCTACCTGTAACTTCTGCGCTAATTTAGCACTTATCATAGCTCTGAGCGCAGCAGGTTTTACAAGTTTTCGCATGAAACCTACATCGGCATTTTTTGTTTTATCTTCAATGCCACTTTCGGTTGTTGCCGTTATCAATATTGCAGGAATATAGTGATTACAATTTCGGCGTATATCAGCTATTAATGTTAAACCGTCAGCTTGTTCTCCTGTTGGTAGGCCTACATGGTAACCTAGCTGATAATCAACTAATAAAATGTCAATATCCCTTTGATGATTAGCAAACTCAACTAATGCTGTTTCGCGTGAATCAGCGGCTAAAATATTACAATGCCATGCAGACAATAATTCAACCATACCGCTTAATACATCTGGATCATTATCAATACACAATACGGTAATGCCTTTTAGGCCCATATTTTTTACTGGTGTTGCTAACTGTGGTTTTATTATTAATTGACTGGCTTTCTCAACAGAAATTGAAAACTTACAACCTTGCATTTCTCTAGATTGTAAGCTTAATGAATGACCCAACAACTGCGCAAGTGATTGAGTAATATTCAACCCTAACCCTAAACCTCTGCATGATTGGCTAGTAGGTGTTTCTAATTGAGTAAATTGCTCGAAAACCAACACTTGTTTTTCTAATGGAATACCTGGCCCATTATCAAGAATTTGAATAATAACTTGATTATTAAAGACTCTAGCGCCTAAAAGAACTTTACCTGGGCTTGCATATCTAAACGCATTACCCACTAAATTTTGAATGATACGCCTAAGTAAATGTTGATCAGATTTTACCCATGCTTTAGTTGCAACTAGCCTAAATTCAATATTTTGCTCAATAGCCAAAGCTGCAAACTCTTGTGCTAAATCATCAAATAATGCATTCAAAGCAAAAACTTCAACGTGTGGTTTAATATTTCCACTTTCTAAACGGGCGATTTCTGCTAAATCAGCCAGTAAATCATTGGCAGCTCTTAGCGATTTATCAATATTATCAACTTGCCGCTGCTGCTCTGAATTTAAACCTTTTTGTTCGGTTAAGGCTGACGTAAATAAACGTGCAGCCTCTAATGGTTGCATCAAATCATGACTACATGCCTTCAAATACTGACTTTTTTTGATATGTGCTTGTTCAGCCTTCTCATGCGCTTTAGCGAGTGCTTCATTGGTTTTTGCTAATGTTAACGTGCGTTCATAGACCCTCGTTTCTAAATCTAAATTTGCTTCTTTTAATACCTGCTCAGCTTGTCGATAAGCGGTAATATCTGAAAACAGCATAACAAACCCACCGCCAGGTAATGGATTACCTTCAATACGAATAGTTTGACCATTCGCTTGTTGTCGTTCAGAGCGATGCGGATTACCTTTACGTAAATATTCAATACGCCTAAAGACTTGGTTATCAACATCTCCTGCCCCACATAAGCCACGCTTAACATTATGACGTATTAATGCTTCAACAGGGCAGCCAACATAAATGAGTTCTGGAGGGTATTCAAATAAGTCTAAGTATTTCTTATTCCATGCAACCAACATAAGATTTTCATCAACAATAGAAATACCTTCACTGGCATTTTCTATCGCACTTTGTAATAAGTTTTGAGAAAATTCTTGTCGCTCACTTGAAACATCTTCCACTAACACCGCTAATTCATCTAAAGCAATATCTCGACCATCAAGGGCTGATGACAGTACTAAGCGTGCTGAAGACGCCCCCATAACCATAGCGAGTGTATTTTCAGTGTGTTGCAACAATAATTGATTATAAGTGGCATTCCCTAACTGTTTTTTATCATTAGAAGACTGAAATAAACTAAAGCTGGATTTAGCCTTATCTTCACCAACAAACCGAGAAGCAAGTAGCTCTAATTCACTCACATCTAACTGACGTTTCTTTTCTACTTTCAATAATGTTGGTGACTGCCACTCTAAAAACAATGAAGCCTGAACACGTTCTTGTACACTTTGGCGACTAATTTGTGAAAGTGCCCACATAACAATAATATTGGCTGCTAAACTAAACAATGTTGCTGTTGTTTTAGTTGGTAAAAGACCTTCTGCAAAAGGAGAGGCATACAAGCCAAATTGTGGCAGAAAATTCAAACTTAACCACAAAATAAAACCAACTAAAATACCAGCATAAACACCCATTAAACTGGCGCCTCGCCAATAAAAGGCAACAACAAGTGCAGGTGTAAGTTGCGCAAAAGCCCCAAAAGCGACTTCTCCTGA
>JADGDH010000073.1:0-4090 GCA_016745015.1 Colwellia sp. | reverse complement strand
ACCAGCATAAACACCCATTAAACTGGCGCCTCGCCAATAAAAGGCAACAACAAGTGCAGGTGTAAGTTGCGCAAAAGCCCCAAAAGCGACTTCTCCTGAAGAAGCCAATGTATCTGGTGACGCCATAACAAAAACACCATAAGCAGACATAATAACAAATAATATCAAAAACTTGCGGATATTCAGTAAACGTTGTCTAAAATTATCATAGTTAGTTTGAGCTACCTTTTGTCGGCGATATAGCAAAGGAAAAACAATTTCATTACTAAGCATAGTGCTTAACGCTATAGCTGAAATAATCACCATAGAGCTAGCCGCAGACACTGCGCCAATAAAAGTAAACAGAGTTAGCCAAGTTTGACCAGTGATGCCAGGTAAGAACAATACGTATGTATCAGAAGGTACGGTATCCCCCAAAAGTAATTGACCCGCTAACCCCAAAGGTGCAGCAAAAAAAGCAAAAACTAAAATATATAGCGGAAATACTCGTCGACCTAACCAAGTATCTTTTTGATCTTTTAATTCAACAATCATCACTTGAAACTGTCTTGGTAAAGACAAGAATGCCGCCATTACAATCACTAGCATTGCCAACATTGAACTAACATTCGCTACATTCATTTGCTGATCAAATTTTGAACTGGCATTTGATTGCTGCCAAATATCAAGCGGCGAATCAAACAAAGAAAAACAAACAAACAAACTTACCGCTAAAAATGCAATTAATTTTATCAATGATTCAAAGGCAATAGCTAACATAACACCAGGGTGGCGCTCAGTAACATCAATATTCCGAATACCAAATAAAACAGCAAAACCTGACAAAGCAATACTTACTGCTAATCCAATATGCCAACTGCTAAGGCTTTGGTCTTCCTGTAATTGTTGAAAGGTATACACCATCGCTTTTAGCTGTAAAGCAATATAAGGCATGGAGCCAACAAAGGCGACAACTGTAACCATGATGGCAAGATTATGTGATTTACCAAAGCGAGCTGCCAATAAATCAGCAATAGAGGTTAAATTTAGCTTTAAGCTTATGCGGATAATGCGTTGTATGAATGGCCAAGCAAATACAAATAAAATTATAGGCCCAAGATAAATGGGTATATGCGATAGAAAATTAGTTGACGCCTGCCCTGTAGTGCCTAAAAAGCTCCATGAAGTACAGTACACACCAAGTGTTAAAGCATAAATAATGCCTTGGCCTTTTTTAGCTAGTTGATTGCGATATTTATCCCCTAGGTAGGCAATTAAAAACAATAAGCCAATATAAATTAAGCTAATACCAACTAATTGCCAAGTGGGGAACATTACGCCTCTCTATTATTTATGTTAGAAAACTGATGATATAGATAATCAATCTTAAATTTACACTTTACCAATATATCTAATCAGTTACATCTAGATAAATACGACCTTTAGCTATTTTGCCATTAAATACATAAGCAATAATATAAAAACTTTGTTAGTATTCGCCTCGAACCAAGGAGTGCGGTTTTATTTACACGCTGTCATAGTGAGTTAAATAAAAAAACTGCTGAGATGTTGATGTTATCAACAAACCCTTTGAACCTGGACGGGAATTAGTCAATAACTTTATAGTTAGCGATTAATATAACCGGCGTAGGAATGGTTAGTGAGCAAATCACAGTCTACTTAGACAACCTCCCAGTGCCGGATCCTATAGTATATTTTTACTTATGAGATCTTTATGAATTTTACCAAATCTATTTTAACTTTAGCCGTTTCCTCGACGTTGTTTTCAGTATCATTTTCTAGTTTAAGCGCTGTTACCAATGAAGAAAAAACAGAAAACTCTGCCGTTGAAATAATCACTGTTACCAGTGACTTTCACCAGCAAAACTTATTAAAAACCCCTGCATCCCTTTCGGTATTAACCGACATTGAAATAAAACAACGCAATGCCCAACACCTTGAAGAGTTAATAGCCGTTAGCCCAAATGTTAATTTTGCCAGTGGCTCACAACGAGCACGTTATTACCAAATTCGCGGTATTGGCGAACGTAGCCAATTTAAAGAGCCAATTAACCCTTCAGTGGGTATGATTATTGATGGCGTTGATTTTACTGGCATTGGCAGCATTGCGAGCCTATTTGATGTTCAACAAGCTGAAATTTTTCGCGGCCCTCAAGGCACTCGTTTTGGTGCAAATGCCCTAGCAGGCATGATAAATATAACCACCAATGCGCCTACTGACGAATTTGAAGGCGCGGTTAAGCTTGATGCTGGCAACTACAATAGCTATGGCTTAGGTTTAGCACTTTCAGGGCCAGCAACCGATGCTGTTAATTATCGCTTAGCGGTTAATCAATATAAAAGCGATGGCTTTATCGACAACACTTATTTAGACGTTAAAGACACTAATAACCGTGATGAATTAAGCTTGCGCGGAAAAATATCTATTGAAGCCAGTAATGATTTAACCATTGATTTAAGTGCCTTCTATTTTGATTTTGACAATGGTTATGATGCATTTTCTCTTGATAACAACCGTAATACGTTATCTGATCAACCTGGAGTAGACCAACAAGAAACATCGGCACTAGCGGCTACTTTCACCTATCAAGGTTTTGAAAAATTCACCCTTGTTACGTTAATAAGTGCTGCTGATTCTGATTTAACTTATGGTTATGACGAAGATTGGGCTTATGTGGGTATTTCAGATCCAGACGTTATTGAAAACCCTGAATTTGCCTACTGGGAATATTCATCAACTGATTATTATTTCCGTGACAAATCAGCACAAACTATTGAAGTAAGAGCCTTATCCAACCAAGGTAATGAGTTATTCAACGGTACAACTACTTGGGTTGCTGGGCTTTATTTCAAGCAAGATGATGAAGATTTACAGCGCCAATATACATACTTAGACAGTGATTTTACCTCAACTTTCGATACGCAATCTATTGCTGTTTATGGTCAGCTTGATAGCCAGTTGAGTGACCAGTGGATATTAACGACAGGCATTAGAATTGAACAACGTAGCGCTGATTACGTAAATTCAAATAACTTTGTTGATAGTATTGATGACACTATGCTTGGCGGTAAGTTAGTGCTTAGTTACCAACAAAATGATGATAGTTTTTGGTATGGTTCAATCAACCGAGGCTACAAAACTGGCGGCGCTAATACCGATGGCAGTTTGCCTGACGATTTACGTGTTTTTGATCCTGAATACTTAATCAATTATGAATTAGGTTACAAAGTTTCCTTACTTGATAATACCGCTTTCATTCGCACCGCTGTTTTTTACATGGACAGAGAAGACGTACAAGTGAAAAGTTCAAAAACTATCGTGCGCGCAGATGGTAGCTCAGAATTTATTTCTTACCTTGGCAATGCCGCAACTGGCTCAAATATGGGTATTGAGATAGAGGCAAATTGGCAAGTAAATGATCTAGTAGAATTATATGGTTCGCTTGGGTTATTAGACACTGAATTTAATGACTTCATTAATGCAGAAGGTCTATATTTAGGTGGCCGAGAGCAAGCCCATGCGCCTAATTATCAATTCAATCTTGGCATAAACATCATGCCGAGTGAGCATTGGCTTGTTAATTTATCTGCTGACGGTAAAGATAAATACTACTTCTCTGATAGCCATAATGAACAATCTGAGTCAGTCGCTTTGCTTAATGCCTCGGTTGCTTATTTAGCTGATAACTACCAAGTAAAACTTTGGGCTCGTAACCTAACCGATGAAGATTATACCAACCGAGGTTTCTATTTTGGCAATGACCCAAGAGATGGTTATGCCGGAAAACAATATACGCAGCTAGCCGAGCCGCTAGTGTTTGGTGTTACCCTAGATTATCAATTTTAACGATTAACTATTTCACCTTGTTGCGGTATCGCCTTATTTATGCGTCAAAAGCACTCATTGACTAGTGTCAACTCCGTGCTTTTTTCTTTAAATAAAAACTATACTGCTTAAAGGTGAATAGTTAGCTAACAGTACAGGTTACATTATGAAAATATCAATAGAAATAAGTTTATATCCATTAGCCATGGACAGTTTTAAAGATGAAATTTGGACGTTTATTAAACGCCTGCGTCAGGTTGATGG
>JADGDH010000072.1:8870-15217 GCA_016745015.1 Colwellia sp. | reverse complement strand
TTTAAAGTGCCTATCAAAAAAACTCATTATAGTATTGTTCAAATGCATTTTTACTTTTTTACCACGCATACTGTGCTTACTGCCCGGGTAAGTCATTAATTCAAATTGCTTATTTTCATCTTGTAGTGCTTTAATTAACTTTGTGGTATTAGTGAAAAGCACATTATCATCAGCCATACCATGGTAAATCATTAAAGGACCATTTAAATCGGTAACATAAGGAAAGACACTCGACTTTTCATAGCCTTCTGCATTCACTTTAGGATGATTTAAGTAACGTTCAGTGTAATGGGTATCATATAATAACCAGTCAGTTACTGGTGCGCCACTCACACCTGCTTTAAAATAATCACCTGCTTTAAACATTGCCATTAATGCCATATAGCCACCGTATGAATGGCCAAAAATGCCGATGCGTTGCTTATCAACAAAAGGAAGAGAGTGAAGGTGCTTAACACCAGTTACTTGATCGTCAACTTCAACTTGCCCTAGCTCTTCAT
The DNA here is from genome assembly GCA_016745015.1 of Colwellia sp. Lineage (GTDB taxonomy): Bacteria > Pseudomonadota > Gammaproteobacteria > Enterobacterales > Alteromonadaceae > Colwellia. The sequence continues at coordinate 14,717 of JADGDH010000072.1, read as the reverse complement.
AAATAGGAAACTCAAACGCAGTACCTCGATAATTAGAGCCTCTATTATCCAATTGAAATACTATGTATCCTTGCTGCAACATGTATTGGGTAAAATCAGCACCTTGCCAAATATTTCTAACACGTTGAGCATGGGGGCCACCATAAACATTAATAATAACTGGGTATTTCTTCCCTGGAGTCATGTTTTTAGGTTTGTATAACTTATAATAGAGTGTTGCTTTACCATCATCTGAGGCTAGTGTGCCAAATTTTGGCTTAATTAAATTATTGTAGTAAGGGCTGATAGGGTGGTCAGTGTTTACTTTGTTTTCTGATAACCAAGTAATATGCTCGCCATTAGTTTTGTGTAAGCTAACTTGTTTAGGCGTGTTGATATTAGAGAAGCTATCAATGTAACTGTTGCTATCTTTACTAAAGCTTATACTATGAAAACCATTGCGCTTACTTAAACGGGCAACATGCTCAGGTGATTTTCCATGTAAAGGAACGCGGTACAAATGACGTTCAAGTGGCGTATCTGCGCGGCCAGTAAAGTAAATAACTCCTTTATCTTCATCTATGTGTTTAATATCATCAACTACCCATTGACCTTTAGTGAGTTGATTAATTAACTTACCTTCATTACTAAAGTGATATAAATGCTTAAATCCATCACGCTCTGAAGCCCAAATAAATGATTTATTATCGCGTAAGAAATACAAATCATGGTGCAGATTTATCCATTGCTCTGAATGTTCAGTTAATAGTGTTTTTTGTTTGCGCTTTTTAAGGTTGTAAGTTTTCAGTTTTAAGGTTTTTTGATCACGACTTTGCCATTGGTAGGATAAGTTTTTGCTGTTTGGTAACCATTTCACGCGTGGGATATAAATATCAGTTTCTTTTCCTGTGTCAATAAAACGAATTTTTTTACCTTTAATGTCAGTCACTGCTAATTGAATAGTGACATTGTTTGTGCCAGTTGCGGGATATTTTTGTTCAATTAATTCTATTTTTTCAGCATATATTTCATTGCGGATAACGGTTTGTACTGGTGTTTCATCGACTCTTAAAAAGGCGATGTATTTTTCATCAGGTGACCACCAATATCCAGTCATTCTGTCCATTTCTTCTTGAGCAACAAATTCACTCATGCCGTTTTTAATTAGCCCTTTACCATCATGGGTTAATTGCGTTTCCTTACCACTAGTAATATTAAGTACAAAAATATTTTGAGCGCGAATAAAAGAAATATAATTCCCTTTTGGCGAAAACTTAGTATCTGTTTCAAAAGCTTTGGTTTTAGTTAAACGCTTGGCAGTATGACTTGTTAAATGGTAGTAATAAATGTCACCATTAATTGGGAATAATAGCGCCTTACCATCATTTGAAAATTGATATTCCATGATACCAAAGCCATAAATTCGTTGGCGCTCTCTACGGGCTTTTTCTTCATCTGAAAGTATTTCTTTTCCGCTAAAAATACTCTGAGAGTCAACCAACAGCTTATTTTTTTTACTCGCTAAATTGTACTCCCACAAATCATAGGTGTTCAAATTGCCTTTTTTACTTTGCAAATAGGTAACTCGGCTACCATCGGGTGAGAGCTTAAGTGATTTTGGTGTTTGCCCATTTAACGAAGGTGAACTATAAATGCGTTCAATAGTTAGCGATGCATTTTCTATGTTGTTAGCTTGTTCTGTTGCATGCACTGTATTAGTAAAAAATAACACGGAAGAAAGGAGGGAAGAAACGACAAAGACAGAACGTTTTATATTTTTTTTCATGAGAAACCAAATTATATTTTTAATGTTGTTAATAAGAGGTGGCTTGGATATATTTATCGCTAAATCACTTCTAATGCTTCACTTAATTTTTTAATACCAATAACCTCCATACCTTCTATTGATTGTTTAGGCATGTTATTAAAGGGAACTATAGCGCGTTTAAAACCATGTTTTGCTGCTTCATTTATACGCTCTTGACCACTTGGAACAGGGCGGATTTCGCCAGATAAACCGACTTCGCCAAAAATCACTAAGTCTTGTGGAAGCGCATTATCTTTAAAGCTAGAAACCAATGCAAGGATCAAGGCTAAATCAATACTAGTTTCTGTCACTTTTATACCACCAACGACGTTTACGAAAACGTCTTGATCGTTAAGTTGTAAGCCGCCATGGCGGTGTAAAATAGCGAGTAGCATTGATAGCCTGTTTTGATCTGCACCAACAGCAACACGGCGAGGGTTACCTAAAGCTGAATGATCAACTAAGGCTTGAATTTCAACTAATAAAGGACGGGTACCTTCCCATAGCACCATAACAACACTACCAGCCGTTTGCTCTTCAGTGCGGCTAAGAAAAATAGCAGAAGGGTTTTTTACCTCTTTTAAACCTATGCCAGTCATGGCAAAAACACCTAACTCATTTACTGCGCCAAAACGATTTTTATTGCCTCGAAGTGTTCTATAGCGAGAGTCGGCACTACCTTCAAGCATGATAGAGCAATCAATACAATGCTCTAATACTTTTGGCCCAGCTAACGAACCATCTTTAGTGACATGACCAACAAGTAAAATAGCGACATGGTATTGTTTAGCAAAGCGTGTCAAATAAGCGGCACTTTCCCTTACTTGTGAAACACTGCCTGGTGCAGATTGCACATCACTCATATGCATTACTTGAATTGAGTCTATTACAATAATTTTAGGTTGTTCTTTTAAGGCAGTATGGCAAATGTTTTCAACGCTGGTTTCTGAAAGCATTTTTAATTTATCAGTAGGTAAGCCTAGGCGTTTAGCACGCATGGCAACTTGCTGTAGAGATTCTTCCCCAGTGATGTATAAAGCGGGCATGTTAGTCGCTAAAGAACACATGGTCTGCAATAAAAGCGTACTTTTACCTGCCCCTGGTTCTCCACCAATTAAAATTGCACTTCCAGGTACTATTCCGCCGCCAAGCACACGATCAAATTCAACAAAACCAGAAGAAAATCGCGGTAAACTTGTTAAGTCGATAGTGTCAAGCGTTTGAACTTTAGCTTCATTATTGTGTGCTGCGCCTGCAAAACCAGCAAAGTTTCCACCACGAGTAGGTAGTTTTGCTTGCCTAAATTCTGAAATAGTATTCCATGCTTTGCAGTCAGTACATTGTCCTAGCCAACGTGAATATTCAGATCCACAGTCAGTACAAACATAGGCCGTTTTACTTTTTGTCATACCCTTCCTTTACTATTAATACGCTTTAGGCACAAAAATTGCTTTGTTTACATGGTAATATAAACAACAGTACTGCCATCAGCATTATGTATTTGCATAATGGATTATTTATTAAATACTATTGCTGAATTTATATAGTTCAAATTATAATGCTATTTGATGTCGCATTAAAATATTTATTTAAAAACTTTATTACCAAAGGTAAAGGCAAACAAAATATTATTTCATGAGCACTGATTTTTCAAAATACCAAAAATTAATTGATGACTTTCGTGGCGAAGTAAATAAGCCAAGTTTTGATATTAAGTTTACCCAAAGTACTAAGCAACTAGCTAAAACAGAAAAATTCTTATTGAAAATGGAATTAAAGCGTTTAGCGAGCGCCTGTTTTCGTTCTATTGATTTACGTGGTTTAGTCGACGGTGATTGTAAATTATTTGAATACGACGGACAAAGTCATTTCTTAGATGACGTTGCTATTCGTGTGTTTGAAGTAAATATTGAAAAATATAAGTCATATACCTTTGGTGTGTACGAAGCGGTAAAAAACACTAAAAATAACTTTCGAGTGATTTATCAAAAAGAAAAACAAAATATTGATCAGTCTACATCTCAAAATAATTTGATAGAGTCATCTACAAGAACTTCAGATAAAGTTCAATATCCAGTCACTATTTTTCCGCTTAATCAATATAATGATCGAATAGAGGAGCGAATGAATTTTGCTACACCTTTATCAATCGTTTTAGAAAATAATCAGAAAAAATCAGTCAGTAGTATCGATATTAGTGTAAAAGGCTTGAAATTTCGTCTAAATAGTAAAAAACAGTTACATATAGATCAGAAAGTAACTATTATTTTTAAAGGGTTAGAGAATGATTTTCAATTTAGTAAGGCTGAAAACTTAGTCTATCAAGTAAAAAGCATTCACAGTGATGTCAATACTCAACTTGTTGGATGTCAAAGAATAAATACTTTTGATGATGATGCCTTTGAAAAGTTTTTATACGGCTATATTCAGGGGAATAAACGTCGTTATAAAGTTAATCTGGAAAATACTATTTCAGCGTTGCAATCTAGAACTTTTGAGCAGTATATGTTGCCAAAAATTAATGAATTGCCTATTTTTTTTGAACATATAAATAATAAAGTATCTCCTCGCTATGTGTTAACAACAAGTAATAATCAACTAACCTTTCAGTATTGGCAAGATGAAAAAAATAATTCAACTTTACACTTTTTAATAAATAAAGAACGCTTAACTCGCTTATTAGAAAGACATAAACAAAGTAAGTCATTATTGGTTTATAGTTTTGTTCATCAAAACCAAGGTAAAGATTTTTTCTATACAATAGATGAAGAGCAATTATCTAAAAATAGTAAATATTCATCTACATTTTTAACTTTTATGGCTAAAAAAAGATCATTTGTCGTTACAAAGTTAACTTATTTTCCCATTGATAAATTAAATATATATTCTCCTTTTGCATTATCTAATACTCTAGAAATGAAAAAACAGTTTATAAATTTACCACCATCAGAAGAAGTGGTTGATTGTATAAGCTCATTACCTTTTTTAGTTGTTGCTAGTGATATAACGCATAAAACATCAATTGAGCAATATCAAAATTTTTCAAATGATAATATTGATGTAAGCAAGCTTAGGCCGTTTGGTCATAAACGGTTAAAAGAGAAACTAGAAACAGAGGAGTTGGGTGTAACTTATAAAAATCAACGGCAAGAGCCTCGGTTTATTTATAGCACTCCAGTTATACTGGAATGTGAAAAAATTCAATGGAAGGGGACTTCTGTTGATTTTTCTATTTCAGGATTAAAAGTTGAATTAAGTAAAAGTGCAGTGCTTTCGGTGGGGGAGGTAGTGTATATAACCTTTCCGAATCTACAAAAAATCACATCAGTTCATGATTTGAAAAATTTAGCATATGAAGTAGTAAAAATTAATAAGAAAAAGACAGTACTTAATTTTCGGGTTTATGTTAAAGAGCATCAGCATATAGGTCGTTCATTTTTTAAATTGTTAATTAATAAGAATAAAGACAAATTAACAGCGGATGAATATAGCTTGTTAGTGCCTGGCTTAGGTGAAGCACTACGAACACATTATGCTCAAAACATGCGAATACCAACACTGATTGTTCAAACAAGTGGTAGTCGTTATAAAATAGAAGCATTAGTGAATAATGATAATAATGATGAATTCTTGCTGCAATTACATAACTTAAGCGATAGAAAAAATTACTACAACTTTTATCCTATAATGAAAAAGCTCTATAAAGATAATTTTATCGAGTCGTGTCTGAAAAAGCTCCTTCTAAATGAGGAGTCAATATCTGAGGTGCTGTATATTTCTATCGCTAATAAAGTTGAGCAAATAGAAAAGGATGTAAAAATAAAATTTGATAATGAGTTGAGTTCGCCAAAATTAAGAAAGTCTTTTATTAAAGATGGATTAGAAGAAGGCCATTTTTTCTGTTTTCAGTTGAAAATATCGCGTACTAATGAGCCTGTTATAGAATATTTAAATACAGAGCTTAGCTATATAAGCGGTTATGCTATTCATCGCAGCAAACAAATAGAGCAAGATATTTGGAGTGTTGTTGCAGCTATTCAATATGTTGATATAACCCATGA
>JADGDH010000072.1:6164-8770 GCA_016745015.1 Colwellia sp. | reverse complement strand
GCTAAAACAATAGGTTTTGCATGAAAAGCAACGCCAAAACTTGCTGCTGCCATCATAATAAGATCATTAGCTCCATCTCCCATTGCGACGGTTTGAGAAAATGGTATTTGATACTTTTCTGCGAGTAAATTTAATGAATCAGCTTTAACTTGCGCATCAACTACATCACCTAATACTTTGCCTGTTAGTTTGCCGTTAACTATTTCTAATACATTAGCAAAAGTTGCATCAAGTGCTAACATCTCTTTAAGATGATCGGCAAAATAAGTAAAGCCCCCTGAAGCGACAGCAATACGCCAATTATGCTTTTTAAGTTCAGCAATTAATGTTTCTAAGCCAGCCATTAATGGAATGTTTTTTGCGACTTCGGCAAGAATTTTCTCTGGAGCATCTTTTAATGTGCCAACACGTTGATGTAAGCTTTGGGCAAAGTCTAACTCGCCTTGCATGGCAAGTTCTGTTACAGCAGCTACTTGTTCACCAACACCAGCTAACTTGGCTATTTCATCAATACATTCAATTTCAATGGTGGTTGAGTCCATATCCATTACGAGTAACCCTGGCTCATTCAACTTTGGTGCATTTTGAATTAAAGCCGTTTCTATTTTTTTAGCTAAGGCAAAGTCAGCTAGTGCTTTGCGAGATTTAATAAAATCATCACAGCTTATGCTAAAGCGATAGCTAGTTAGTTTGTTTCGAGTATTTATTGCTTGTAAAGCTTGAATACTAAGATGGCAACTACTTTGTAAAGCAAGTAAGTTTGCTAGCGATAAGTCAGCAAAAACTACTAGCTCTTGCTTTGAAGTGTTAGCAGAGTTAGTAATAACACTTTCAGTTAATGTTAATTGATCATCAGTTAACATAAAATCAATCGGTAAATCACTCTGAATTTTATTTTGTGCAAAGTAGTTTTCAAGCGATAAGGGCAATATATTAGTAGAAAAGGATACATTAGTAGAAAAAGACACGTTAACTCTCTATTATAAGTGCATGTATATATACCCAAGTGACTTCAAACTGCTTGGGTATAGTTGCCATGCACCTTTATGTTGAATGAATATGATGAATAAATCGGAACAGCCTTTATACCCTAAATTATCACCAATTTATAATAAAATTATGCAATTAGTTAGTGCTATTTTGCTTATAGTGACTTTGATGATATTTTTGGTGTCTAATACTGAAAAGAATGGACAAGCGTTGGATCAACATTTTGAGCAAGTAGCTGAAAAGTTTTTGCAACAAGGCGTTGCAGGTATTTCAGTATTGCTTAATGAAAACAAAACATTAGGGAGCAAAAAAAAACAAAATGCGCAGTTACAGTTATATTTGAATAACCTTGCCAAGGCTGATTTTATTAAGCAGGTACATTTGTATGATAAAACAGGGTTGCTCTTACTAAAGTCTGAATCAAGTGGCGAAGCAAGTTCATCGATAAAATTGCTTTATGGTATTGATGAAAGCATACGCACACGTGATAAAAGTAAGCAGTATGTTCCTTTTATTAAAGAAATTCGTAATCCAACACTAGCTGGGTATTTACGATTAACTATAGAAAAGTCTTACTTAACATCACAATTAGCTAAAAATAACGATGAGAGTGAAACCCTTTCTCGACTATTACTTATTGCTGCTGGTTTGATAGGGTTTTTACTTACCCGAGGTTTGAACCGTTTTAGCCGGCAAGGTTATAGAGCGCCAACGTTATAGAAGGTGAAAGTTATAAAAGGTTAAAGTTATAGCGCGCTAACTTAATTTTACCTAAAAAATAACTGTTGAATATTGGTTTCTATTTGTTCAGCAATAATCTCTTTTGGCTCATTTCTTATTGCCACTAATGCTTGGAAAACAAGCGTTAAGTTTAGTGGTGAGTTAATCAGTCCCTGCTGTCCAAAAGGCGGCATAGCAGGCGCATCAGTTTCTAATAACAAACTTGATAAAGGCAAGCGCTTTATTGCATTAATCGTTTTTTTCGCTCTTGAATAAGTAATTGTACCGCCGATACCTAATTTAAAGCCTAAATCAATATAGTCTATTGCTTGTTGGTAACTTCCTGAAAAGGCATGAATTACACCTGCTTTATTCAGTTTGTGTTGTTTTAATAACGATAATATTAATGGGTGAGATTGGCAATGATGGACAATAACGGGTAGGTTATTTTGCTTGGCAATATGTAATTGCATAGCAAAAAAATCTTGCTGCAGTTTAATATTTTCATTGAATGCTTGTTCATTAGGCGTATTCTTTTTCGCTTTGAAAATATCAATGCCACATTCGCCAATAGCAACAATGTTATTAGGGTTTTTGCTGCGTGCTTGATTAAGTGTTTGATTTAATTGTTGGGTGTGAAAGTCTAAATCAGTATTGTTTGTTGTTAAATTATTTTGAGGGATCAAAAACCAAGGATGAATACCTAAAGCGCAGGCGATATTAACGTGAGTAGTTTGTTTAGCTAACGATAAAACCCGCTGCCAGTGTTCAGGGTTAACACTAGGTACAATGATACGATGAATATTTTGAGCGTGACATTGTAAGAGTAATTCAGAAATGTTTTTGCTAAATTCAGTGAAATCAAGGTGGCAATGACTATCGGTAAATTGCATCAT
>JADGDH010000072.1:0-6064 GCA_016745015.1 Colwellia sp. | reverse complement strand
CTTTAAATAATACTGATGGGCTTTCTTGAATTTCAACTAACGAAAAGCGCGCTTCAAAACGTTCAGATTTATTCTGTACAAAACGAGGCCATGCTTCACTGCCTGGAATGATCTCTTTTAAATTAGACATCATTTGACAACCATTACAAACACCTAAAGAAAAGGTATCTTCACGTTCAAAAAATGTTTTGAACATTGCTTTAGCATCTTTGTTAAATAATATTGATTTTGCCCAACCTTCACCTGCGCCTAATACATCGCCGTAAGAAAAACCGCCACAAGCAACTAGCCCATTAAAATCAGCTAAGTTTGTTCTTCCTGCTAATATATCTGACATATGTACATCAATTGCGACAAAGCCAGCACGATCAAATGATGCGGCCATTTCTACATGAGAGTTAACCCCTTGCTCACGTAAAATAGCAACTTTAGGGTTAGTATTTTCTTGAGCGTCTTTAGCAATTAAGTCACTAACAATGTCTTCATTAATATTAAAAGTAAGTTCCGCACTTAACCCCGGATCTTCGGTATCAAACTTAACATCATGTTCTTGTTGTGCACACTCAGGGTTATCTCGCATTGATTGCATTTTAAACGTGGTTTGTGCCCATGTAGTACGATAATAAGTACGAGAGTTCTCTAGTATTACAACGCCGTCACGGCTAAAGCGAATAGTGTCTTCGTTATTGATGCGACCAATATCAGTACAACAATCTAAAATGCCGTGCTTAGCTAATACTGCGTGAATAACATCAACATCGCTCTCACGAATTTGAATGACGGCACCAAGCTCTTCGTTGAATAATACATCAACATCATTGCCTGATATTGATGTTAGCTTAGTTAAGTCAATATCAACACCTGTGTGACCTGCAAATGCCATTTCAACCACTGAAGTGAATAAACCACCGTCAGAAATATCGTGATAAGCAATAAGTTTTTCATCACGAACAAGTGTTTGCATAGCGTTAAAGAAACCTTTCAATGTTTCAGGGCAGTCAACATCAGGAGTCTCGTTACCAAGCTGTTTGTATACTTGTGCTAAACATGAACCACCTAAACGTTGTTTACCTTTTGATAAATCAATAGCAACAATTCGTGTCTCTTCATTAAAGTCTGTTTGATTTGTTCTTAACTCAGGAGTCACAGTTTTACGAATATCTTCAACAACACCAAAAGCAGTAATAATTAATGACATTGGCGATGTAACAGATTTTTGCTCTCCATTTTCTTCCCATTTGGTCTTCATTGACATGGAGTCTTTGCCTACAGGAATAGTTAAACCCAGTGCAGGGCATAGTTCTTCACCAATAGCTTTTACGGCCTCATAAAGGCCTGCATCTTCACCTGGGTGACCTGCAGGAGACATCCAATTAGCAGATAACTTAATGCGATTGAGGTCACCAATATCCGTACCTGCAATGTTTGTTAATGACTCTGCCACAGCCAAACGCGCAGAAGCGCCAAAATTTAATAAGGCTACTGGTGTGCGCTCTCCCAATGACATTGCTTCGCCGTGGTAAGAGTCAAGTGCAGACGCGGTAACACCACAATCGGCTACAGGTACCTGCCAAGGGCCAACCATTTGGTCACGATTCACCATACCCGTTACCGAGCGATCGCCAATGGTAATTAAGAAGGTTTTTTCTGCAACGGTAGGCAAAGATAAAATGCGCTCTGCAGCATCTGCTAAGGTGATATCGGTTAAAGATAATTCATCACCAATCGCGGTTTTTGTTGTAACATCTTTGTAAATTTTTGGGGTTTTACCTAATAAAACATCAAGAGGTAAATCAATGGGGGTATCTAACTCATCATTACCTTCAAAGTGAGCATCAGTAACCGTTAAATGTTCTTCTTCTATTGCACGACCCACAACAGAAAATGGTGCACGTTCACGATCACAAATTTGGGTGAATTGTGCTAACTGATCATCTGAAACAGCTAATACATAACGTTCTTGAGATTCGTTACACCAAATTTCATGAGGTGCCATGCTACGTTCATCATTGGGTACATTGCGAAGTTCAAAAATACCACCGCGACCGCCATCTGAAACTAACTCAGGGAAAGCGTTTGATAAACCACCTGCGCCAACATCATGAATAAATAAAATTGGGTTTTGGTCACCTAATTGCCAACATTTATCAATAACCTCCTGACAACGACGTTCCATTTCTGGATTTTCACGTTGTACAGATGCAAAGTCTAAATTTTCAGTTGACTGACCCGATGCCATTGAAGAAGCAGCACCGCCACCTAAACCAATGTTCATTGCTGGACCACCGAGTGCAATTAAATTAGCACCAACAACAATGTCACTTTTTTGTACATGTTCGTCACGAATATTACCTAAACCACCAGCAAGCATTATAGGTTTGTGGTAACCACGTACCTCAGAGCCATTAAATGAGTTCACTTCTTCTTCGTATGTGCGGAAATAACCTAAAATAGCTGGGCGACCAAATTCGTTGTTAAATGCCGCACCACCTAAAGGGCCTTCCATCATAATATCTAAGGCGGAAACAATACGGTTTGGTTTGCCGAAATCAGTTTCCCAAGGCTGTTCAAAATTAGGAATACGTAAATTTGATACTGAAAAACCAACTAAACCTGCTTTGGGTTTAGAGCCAATGCCTGTTGCGCCTTCATCACGAATTTCACCACCACTGCCTGTTGCCGCGCCTGGGTATGGAGAAATAGCGGTAGGGTGATTATGTGTTTCAACCTTCATTAAAATTTGAATGTCTTCATGGTTGTAACCATAAACGTTGGTTTCAGGGTTTGGGAAGAAGCGACCACCTTTATTGCCCACCATAACCGCAGCGTTATCTTTATAAGCGCTTAATACGTAATCGCCATTCACTTCATGGGTATTACGAATCATTTTAAATAATGATTTTGGCTGTTTTTCACCGTCAATAGTCCAATCAGCATTGAATATTTTATGGCGGCAATGTTCTGAGTTTGCTTGGGCAAACATGTAAAGTTCGATATCGTGAGGGTTACGACCTAATTTACTAAAGTTTTCAAATAAATAATTTACTTCATCATCGGCTAGCGCTAGGCCTAATTCAATATTAGCCTGAACAAGTGCATTCTTACCACCGTTTTCAATGTCTATCGCTGTTAATTTACCGGGCTCTGCGCTGACAAATAACTTGGCTGCATCATCGAAATCTGCAAAAACACTTTCCACCATGCGATCATGTAATAAGCCAATAAGTTGTATTTCTTGTTCAGAAGTTAAGGTTGAGCTTACATCAAGGGTAATGTAATAAGCCATGCCGCGTTCTAAGCGTTCAACTTTATTCAAACCACAGTTATGAGCAATATCGGTTGATTTAGATGACCAAGGTGAAATAGTACCCGGACGAGGAGTCACTAAAATAAATTGCCCTTCTGGCTTATGCTCTTCAATAGTTGGGCCATAAGTTAACAATTGTTGTAATACGCTTTCTTCGTCAGTTGCTAATGCTTCATTGAGTTGCACAAAATGAGCAAATTCAGCGTAAATATCTGCAACTGGCAGCGCTAAATCTTCACATTGTGTCAATAATTTTTGTACTCTAAACTCAGAAAGAGCTGGAGCGCCACGAAGGTTTTTTATTAACGTAGTCTTAGGCATCGTCATAGGGTAATCACCAAGTTTTATGTAAGGTTGTATTTTAGATCTATAATAGATATAAGACCTAAAAATTTCGCGCGTATTATAGTTGTTTTTTTGTCATTTAGTAAGCGCTAAAATTTTAAGTTTGTATGAAAAAATTAATACAAAAAAACTAATTAAAAAAGTGCAAAAAAAATATAAATAAAAGTACTTGGCTAACAAGGCAATACACGACACAATTAAGCTTATGAATATTTCTCTTTTTAATAGACATTCTCTCAAAAATAATAAGAAAATATTATGTGTTTTCTTATTTATTCAATTGCTTTTTTCTTGTGGGGAAAAAAATCAGCAAGCAAGCTTTGCGCGCATTGTAGAGCGTGGTTATGTTACTGTTGGCACTCTTTATGGTCCAAATAGCTTTTACGTGCAAGGCAATGATGTTCAAAGTAATGGCATACAAAAAAATGGTTATGCAGGTTTTGAATACGAATTGGCAAAAAAATATGCAGATTATCTTAATGTTGATTTGAAAGTAGTGCCTAGTTATTCCCTTGATGAGCTATTTATTAAATTAAATACAGGGGAAGTTGATTTGCTTGCAGCGGGGCTGTCTGTCACCGATAAACGTTTGTCGCGTTTTCGCTTTGCACCAAGCTATACTCAAGTTAGTCAAAAGTTAGTGTTCAAGCAAGGCAATATAAGACCAAGAAAAATCAGTGACTTATCAGATGGTTTAATGGTAACGGCTAGCTCTAGCCATGCAGAACATTTAAGTATACTTAAACACGTTAATCCTGAGCTTAACTGGGTTGAAACCAATGAGTTTGATCGTGAAGAACTGCTAATAAAATTACTTAATGATGAAATAAGTTATACCATTGTGGATAGTAATACATTAGCGATAAACCGTCGTTATTACCCTGAAATTAGTGTTGGTTTTACTATAAAAAAAGCAGAGCCTTTAGCATGGATGGTAAGTAAAAATAGTGATGACTCCATTCTAGCAAGCTTGGTAGAATTTTTTGGCCAAGTGCATCACGATGGTACCCTGCTAGCACTTGATGATAAGTATTATGGTCATATAGAACAATTTAATTACGTAGAAACACGTACCTTTATTAAAGCGGTTGAAACAAGGTTACCTGAATATCAAGCAATGTTTGAAAAGTATAGCCAGGAGATTGATTGGCGATTATTAGCGGCAATTAGTTATCAAGAGTCTCATTGGCAACCTCATGCTCGCTCTCATACCGGTGTTCGAGGTATGATGATGTTAACGTTGGCTACCGCCAAACAAATGGGTATTAAAAGCCGTTTAGATGCAGAGCAAAGTATTCGAGGCGGTAGTAAATACTTTAAGCGTATGATAGCTAAAATGCCAGATAGAATCCCAAATCCTGATCGCGTTTGGTTTGCTTTAGCCTCTTATAATGTTGGTTTTGGTCATTTAAATGATGCGCGTATTATCACACAACAGCAAGGCGGTGATCCTGATCGCTGGGTAGAAGTAAAAACTCGCTTACCCTTATTACAGCAAAAGAAATACTATAAAAAAACTAAATATGGTTATGCACGCGGAAGTGAACCTGTACATTATGTGGACAATATTCGTCGCTACTACGATACGTTAACTTGGTTAGATGCTAAATCGAAAGAATCTATTGAAGTACCAGAGAAAAAACTAGCCGTTCAAGTTACCAAGCTTACAGACTAATCCCACTCTGTAGTTTTACGTAAATATCGAGAATTATCTTATTGCCAGCCGTTTGTATTAAATGGTTATCGTCAAGTTAGCTATTATGAAAAGCTGTTTTTTTCCGTTCAAGCAATTTGTCGTTGCCACTATTCTACACTAGTGCTAACATTTGTGTGTACAATGTAAATAGAAGGTAACTTATAATGGACACTCGTATTCAATTTAGAATTGATGAAGAAACCAAGCGTTTAGCGCAATTAATGGCCGAAAGGCAAGGCCGCACATTAAGCGATGCCTGCCGTGAACTTACCGAAGGTTTAGCAGAAGAACAGCGAAAAGCTATGACGCATGATGTGTGGCTAACTGAACAAATAAATGCGGCATTTGATAAGTTTGATAGCGGTAAAGCTTGTTTTGTTGAACACGATAAAGCAAAAGCGCAAATGGAATCTAGAAAAATGAAGATTCGACATAGAACATGATATTTTGGGAAGAAGAATCACTAAATGATCGTGAGAAGATATTTGAATTTTTATTTGATTTTAACCCTAGAGCAGCTGAAAAAACTGACCAAATTATTGAGGCTAAAGTTGAAAACTTACTTGAGCACCCATCGATAGGTGTTCAAAAAGAGCTTCTTCGAGGACGAATATTAATTATTCCAGAAATTTCAATGATTGTTTCTTATTGTGTTGACGGAGAAATAATACGAATCATGCGGGTTTTACACCAAAAGCAGAAGTTTCCTACCGAGT
>JADGDH010000071.1 GCA_016745015.1 Colwellia sp. | reverse complement strand
TTAGAAATATTTACCTTATTAGTGCTATTTACTCCAGCATTTTGGCGTACTTAATGCGTATGTGAGAGATTTTTATGGTTATAGTAATAACGTAAAGCTCACCCATACTTATACCAATCTCATTAAATTATTATCCATTCTACCACTTATGCCATAACCCTAACCAAGCTTGGGTTTCTGACTTACTATTTGTGGGGTTAACCTGAGCAATACCAAAGTCGATAGCAATATTATTTATACCAGTAAAGCCAAAATCATTGGTGATATGTCCTTTAATGCCATAGCTATCTATTATTGCTTGTTCACTCATTTCATGACGGGTATAGAATGCTTGTGCACCTTTAAAAGGAATGAAAGCGGTGAGTTTGTGATAATCATTGGACACTTGACGATAAAAAGCTAATTCAGGAGCTAGCTGTTTGTTTAAATGAGCTTTAGGCTGAATTAAGGTTGAATTAAAACCGCCTAAACTCAATAATTTACTTGCATCGCTTGAGCGGGCTGCCCATGCATAATTAAAACCTAGATATAACTCTTCGTAATGCCCTGTGATAGTAAGTGAGCCATTACTCCCTTTGTAGCTATCATTTTTCATGGTGTTCGAAGTGGCTGTTTCGTTATCACCTGTAAGATAATGCATACTTGCTTTTTGTTCTACACCCCAAACTTGCTGCTCATGAAACCAAGTTTGGTTGAATCCTATTGCGGCATATTGGGTTGATAAATCATTATGTCTTGCAACTTTCACCTGACCAATAGTATTTATTGTTAAGGTGTTTTTTCTATAGGGGTAACTAGCTTGTAGGTGTAATCCTTGTTCATCAATATTGCTTAAAGGCAAAGCAGAACTACCTTGTTGACTTACTTTAAAATCAAATTGATATGCGTGAGCAGCCAGTTTAACGGGCCAACCTTGCCAACGAATATTGGCTCCATAACCAGAAAGTATATTAGAGAAAACATCTTGGCTAACATTCACTTGCCAGTCGAAGCGCTGTAATGCATCACTACTTTTATAACCTAACTCGAACAAACCACTGCTTGCTGAATTATAACTAGCCCCTAAGGTGATAGTTCCTTGCTGTGGCCCTAAGCCATAAGGTTTGTTGCTACCTATGCTTTCATCCACTTTGATTTCTGCTTTATCTAGCTTATGTTGTCTCGCTAAGTTATTGGTAATATTGCTATTTTGTGTGGTTTTAGTAATTATTTGCTTAGGTGCTTCACTGAGTTGTAGTTGGTAAATGTCAGGGCCTTGAGAGTTAATGGCAAGATGCAATATTTCATTATCATCCACAGCGACAGGCCAGCTGACAGGTTGTTGACCAGAGGTAACTGCAATCAGTGTTTGTTTGATAAAATTATATTGAAAAAGTTTAGTTTCGCCATTTATGCCGGCCACATAAAATAAACTTTTTCCGTCTTTTGACCATTCTGGAAATGACAAAAATTGATAACCTTCAGGCAAGGGCACTACAATTTCGTTTGCTATTGTGCTGTTTGCCTCATCAAGAGCTGCAACTTTTAATAGCCACTTTTCATTTAAAGTACTTTGTAAGTAAGCAAAACTTATGGTGTTATCGATTGAATCTATTTTTTTGGGTTTCACTCTTGGGAAGTCATAAACGTGTGCTAAGCTAGCCTTTGTTAATGCTTGAATGAATGTGCCATCAATGGTTAGTTTTACTAGTTGTGAGCTGCCATAACGACTGCGCTCAGCAATAATAAAAATTTGCTCATTATTAACGCTAGCAAGATCAAAACGGCGGATATTAGCCCCTTCAGTTAGTTGCTTTACCGTATTACTTGGCATATGCCATGAAAATAAATCTTGATGAAGATTGTTATCTTTATCAACAGTACTTGCTCCATAAAGGAGGGTATCATTGTCAAGCCAACGAGGGTTATTAATGCCTTTATGGTTTAACTGGTTTAATCTGTAAACCTCTTTACGCTTAAAAGTAATGGGGGGCGTGTTAGCGATATCTTTTGGATCGGTTTTTAGCAAATCAGCAACTTCTTCTTCAAACTCTTGTTGTTTTTTAAGGTTTTCTGCGGTGTTATAAACGGTTAAGGTTATTTTTTTATTTTGATGAGCGTTTTTATTTTTTTCTATAATAGCTAAATGTTCACCATTAGGGCTAATACTTGGTGCAGAAACGCTACCTTTAAGATCAAGCCATAAAATGGATGTGTTTTTTGAGAAAGATTGTTCTTTTTTTATTGCATTGAAAGTGTATTCTGCAACAAAACGTTGATATAAGTGCTTGGCTGAGTTTTGAAAAACGCCTTCAAAAGCTTGTTCAAAACTACGCATTTTAACTGCTCGCCAACGAGTCCAAACAGCATCTAAAGTGTCTTCACCATAGTTTTCTTCTAACCATTTCAAATAACGGGATCCAATTAAATAAGCCATAGAACCAGATAAATAATTATCATTGATATCACTTAATTGTGCGTAAGTCGGTAGAGCACCTTCACGGGCAAATTGCTGAATAATTGCTTCAACAGCGTTGTTATAAAGTCGACCTCGTCCAGTGAGTTTAGATTCGAGTAAGGTTGCATAACCTTCACTAACCCAACGATGTTCAGTTATTTGGCTTGCATCGTATAAATCATACCAATTAGCAATATTGTTGCGCCAAGCAGCACGATCCTTTTGTCCTAAATGAACCAAATGTACATATTCATGTAGTATTAATAATTGCTGCCAACTGGTGGAATTAGCAATAACACTATCAGATTGTGGTGGAGTGGCAAATAAGGTCATATAGGGGGCGTTGCTTAACGGAATGGCAAAACCGTTAGCGGCGTTAAAAGGGTCGACTATATAAGTATCTACTTTTTCAGTTAATACTCGTCCTTGCTGTTGTTTTATTAAGGTACGGACATTTTCCATTTCACGCGCACTTGATAATGCCCACTGTTTATATTCAGGTGTATAATGTACGCGAAAATTTTCGGTCTCAAAAGTTTGCCAGTTTTGGGCTGTGTTAACTAACTCTGCTGAAGATATAAAACTAGTTAAAGCTAGGAATGTAACAGAAAAAAACTTGAGTAGTTTCATAAAGATCCTTTTTAATTTTAAGCTATTTATATATTTGTAGCAGTAGTTTTTCAGTATTAAAAAGAAAGTAACTAATAAAAGCTATAACAAAATATGTTGATTAGAAGTAAATAGCACTGACTTGAAATAGTTTTTCAACGTCACAGATATAACGCTTATTAACTAAGAAAAGAATAACATGATCTTCTTCTATTATTAAGGTGTTGGAGTGTGCTATTAATACTTCATCACCTCGAACAACAGCACCAATAGTTGTGCCAGGAGGCAATTTTATATTCTTGATTGCTCGACCAACAACTTTCGAAGATTTTTCATCGCCTTTGGCAACAATTTCAATCGCTTCTGCTGCACCGCCACGTAAACTATAAACATTATCGATAGTCCCACGTCTAACGTGAGTTAGTAAAGCTGAGATTGTTGCTTGCTGTGGTGAAATAGCAATATCGATAGCCCCTCCGTGTACTAACTCTATGTAGGCATCACGTTGAATTAGTACCATGGTTTTGCGTACACCAAGCTTTTTAGCGAGCAATGAAGACATAATATTAGCTTCGTCATCATTAGTAACAGCAATAAAAACATCAAACTGTTCAATATTTTCTTCTGTTAATAGCTCGATATCAGAAGAATCACCATTGAACACTAGGGTTTGGTCTAACTCAGAGGTAAGTTGTGCTGCACGCTCGGGTGAGCGCTCTATTAATTTAACTTGATGATTACTTTCTAAAATTCGGGCAAGTCCCGCGCCTATATTACCACCACCAACAATCATAATTCGTTTGTAAGCGGGTTCTAATTTTTGCAATTCATTCATTACTGCGCGTATGTGAATACTAGCGGCAATGAAAAAGACTTCATCATCAGCTTCAATTACGGTAGTACCTAACGGACGAATGGGTTTACCGTTACGATAAATTGCAGCAACACGAGTATCAACGTTGGGGATATGATCTCTTAAGGTTGATAAAGCATGGCCAACGAGCAAACCGCCATAATAGGCTTTTACTGCTACTAAACTAACACGGCCATGAGCGAATTCTAACACTTGTAATGCGCCAGGGTAGTCAATTAGGCGCGCTATATCGCGTGTCACTAATTCTTCAGGAGCAATAATATGATCAACCGGAATGTGGCTCTTATGAAATAATTGTTTAGAATATTTAAGTACTTGGTTTGAGCGAATACGGGCAATTTTTTTATGAGTATTGAATAATGAAGAGCAAATCTGACAGGTGATCATATTAGTAGCATCATCTGAGGTAACAGCAATAACCATATCAGCATCTTCTGCGCCAGCATTTTTCAACACGTCGGGGTGGCAACCTTGACCAGTAACCACTTGAAGATCCATTTTATCTTGCAGTTCACGAAGCTTTTCTCCGTCAACATCGACAACAGATATTTCGTTATTTTCACCAACAAGGTTTTCTGCTAAAGTTCCACCTACTTGGCCTGCACCTACTATGATTATTTTCATTTGTTATTATTTTCTCAAACTTAGCTGTTCTTAAACTGAATTTATGCTATTTAAATTAATATATTATATTTTTATTTTTAACAGTTTAGCGTAATAAAAACCATCCATATTTTTTTCACCGGGTAATAATTGCCAACCAATAGTTTCTTTATTTGTATTATTTTCATAATCTATATGGAGTAACTTTGCGTCAGCATTACTTTCAATAAAGTACTTGATTTGCTCATTATTTTCTTGCGGTAAAATACTGCAAGTTGCATAAAGCAAAGTACCACCGGGTTTAAGCAAAGGCCATGTTTCTTTTAAAATTTGTTGTTGTAGTATAACTAAAGCATCTATGTCACTGGCTTTACGCAACCATTTTATGTCTGGGTGGCGACGAATAACTCCAGTACCAGAGCAAGGTGCGTCTAATAAAATTCGATCAAACTGTTGACCTTGCCACCATGTTTTAGCGTTAGCTGCATCTGCGGTAACTACTTTAGCGGTTAAGCCAAGACGTGCAAGGTTTTCTTCTACTCTCACTAAGCGACTAGCTTCGATATCAATAGCTGTCATTGAGGCTATATTAGGTGTTTGTTCTAATATATGACACGTTTTACCACCAGGCGCAGCGCAGCAATCAAGAACATTATCGCCACCTTTACAGTCCAGTAATCGTGAAGCTTGTTGAGCCGCGCCATCTTGTATTGATACCCAGCCTTGTTCAAAACCGGGTAATTTAGAGACATCAGTTGGGCGTGTTAATTCAATAGCTTGGCTTAGAGAGTCAACGGAATTAATTGATATATCTGCTGCAGCTAGAAGTTTTTGATAATTGACACTACTGTGATGCTGTTGATTTACTCTTAACCACATTGGGGGTTTTTGTTGGTTTGCGTTAAGTATTTGTTTCCATTTATCGGGATAACTTTGTTGTACTTTTTTAATAAACCAACTGGGGTGGTTGTATTGTATTGGAGCAGGAAGGATAGAAGCTTGAGAGTCAGCTTCTATTGCTTTTTCACTAGCACGAACAAAATTTCTCAATACACCATTTATTAACGCCTTCATATGACGATTTTTAAGGGTACTAGTAGCTGCAACTGTTTCACTTACCGCTGCGTGATCTGGAATACGCATATATTTTATTTGATACACACCTACTAATAACAAAAAATGAAATACACGTTGTTTGCCAGTTAAGGGTTTTTGCATTAAGCCACGAACATCATGTTCTAATTCAGGTAAATAACGTAGTACCCCATAACAAACCTCTTGTAATAATCCTTTATCTTTTACAGCAACTTTTTCTTGTTGTTTAGGTAATTCATCCCCTAGACTGCGCCCTTGTTCAATTACGCTATAGCAGCACTTAGCTGCTATAGCGCGAATATTAACAGATTTTTGTTTACTGCCTTGCAGAGCTTGAGTTGTCATTTAGTTCATTTCACTATTGATAAAAGCACCATTAATGTGATCGCCTAGTTTAAACCAATCAGAACGTCCATTTAAAATGTCTTGCACAGGTAACGCTTTTTTGTTTGGTAATTGTAAAACCTCTAAGCAAATAGCGCCTTTTGCTGTGGCAACAACAATGCCGCTTTTATCTACAGATATAATTATACCTGCAGGTTCAGTTGTTTTAATTTCTTTAAGGGATGCTTGCCAAACACGAATTCTGTGCTGTCTTCTATTATTAGTATCTTCAGTAAAAGTAAGCTGCGCTACCGGCCAAGGGATATAAGCACGAATTTTTCGATCTAATTCGCTAGCCGTTAATTGCCAGTTTAATTCAGCTTCAGTTTTATCTAACTTGTGTGCATAAGTGGCAAGGTCATTATTTTGGCTGACAGCTTTATGAGTATTTGTCGTCATTAATGCTAAGGTATCAATTAACGCTTTTGGACCAAGTTGAGCAAGTTTGTCATAAAGGCTGGCGCTAGTATCTACGTTTTCAATCGAACATTCAGCGGTTAATATCATATCGCCAGTATCAAGGCCTTTATCCATTTGCATAATGGTTATACCAGTTTTTTCATCTCCTGCTTCTAAAGAACGTTGTATAGGAGCTGCACCTCGCCATTTAGGCAGCAAAGAACCATGAACATTGATACACCCTAAATGTGGAGCCTTGAGTATTACTTCTGGTAGTAATAATCCATAAGCAACTACTACCATCACATCAGCATTATATTGTGCTAGTTGTTGTTGGTCGATTGCGTTTTTAAAGTTAATGGGCTGCTCTACGGGTAGATTGTTTTCAAGCGCTAATAATTTAGTAGCGCAGGCGGTTAATTTTTTACCGCGCCCAGCAGGTTTGTCTGGTGGACAATAAACGGCAACAACATTGTGCTCACTATTGATTAGTGCGGTTAAGTGTTGGGCAGCAAAATCAGGAGTACCAGCAAAGATAATATTCAATGGCTTTGACAAAATAATTTCCTAAACATTGGCTTCATCGAAACGTGCTTCTTTTTCTAGTTTAGTTTTAATACGTTGACGCTTTAGTGGTGATAAATAATCAACAAATAAAATACCATTTAAATGATCAAGCTCGTGTTGAATACAAATACTTAATAATTCTTCTCCGTCTAGGGTAAATTCTTTGCCGTTTATATCCAAGGCTTTTACCGTACAACTAGTATGGCGGCTTACTTTGGCATAAGTGCCAGGTACAGATAAACAGCCTTCTTCATTGATTAACGTTTCTGCACTTTTATTAATTATTTCAGGGTTGATAAGTATGATAGGCTGGTCGCCATTTTCAGAAACATCCATCACTACAATGCGTTGGTGAATGTTAACTTGAGTGGCGGCTAGGCCAACACCTTTTTCTTCATACATGGTTGCCAACATATCATCAACAATAGTTAATGTAGCTTTAGTAATTTCAGTTACAGGGCTAGCTTTTGTTTTTAAACGAGGATCTGGAAAACGTAATACAGTTAAAATAGTCATAATCTTATAAATGTTTGATAAAAGAATTAGCGATAATTCATTTAGAGTGTTATGTTTATTATTATAGCAACTAATAATACAGCATTTCTATAAAAGCATGAATAACCACAACTTGAATTTAAGTAATAAAAGAACGAGCCGCATGCTAACAAAAATAATGTTAGCACTTTCTTTGTTTGTGTGTTCTTTATTTTCATTAGCAGATCAATTGAAAATAAATGATGATGCGCCTAAAACATATGTAGTAGAAAAAGGCGATACCCTTTGGGATATTTCATCTGTCTTTTTAGACCAGCCTTGGCTTTGGCCTAAACTTTGGCGTTGGAATCCTGAAATTAACAACCCTCATTTAATTTACCCTGGTGATATTATTTCGTTAGTATTTGATGAAAAAGGTGAGCCTACACTGGTGCTTGAATCTTTTAAGAGCAAACCGAGTTATAAATGGTCGCCTAAAATTCGTCAACAGAGTAAAGAAGATTCAGCAATAAGATTATTGCCTTTAGAAGTGATAGCGCCATTTCTTAAGTATGATCATTTATTTAAAGCAGAGCAACTTGAACAATTACCGTATGTGATAGGCAGTGATGAAGGCTATAAATCAAGCATTAATGGTTTTAACGTTTATGTTAATGAAGATCTAGAAATATCAAAAACCTATGCAATTTATAATAAAGGTGAAGAAATAATTGACCCTGATACAGAAGAATCGTTGGGTTTTTATGTTGATTTAGTTGCCACGGGTCAAGTTATTAGTGCTGGAAATATAGGTGAAAAAGAACCAGCAACATTAAAAGTTAGTACTGCGAAGCGTGAAATACGCTCTGGTGATTATGTTGTTCCTGTACATGACGGGCAAATGTTCCCTTCAGTGTTTACTATGAAAGCGGCTGATAAATCACTTCGTGGTTCAATTATTAAGGCAGCTAGTGATGGACGTGAGTTTGGTAAATTAGAAGTTGTGATGATTAACCGTGGTCTTGAACATCAAGTGACTGTTGGTGATGTGATGTCAATAAAACGCTTAAGTCCTGGAGTGGTTGAAACAAGTACTGGTCCAAGGTATACAACGGAAGCTCCTCGGTGGAATAGAATGTTATCCTCTGAAGGCTCTGACTATAAAATGCCTGAAGAATCTTTAGGTGAATTAATAGTTTTTAAAGTATACCCACAAGCAAGTATGGCATTGATATTGAGAACAGAAAAACCAGCGCGATTACAAGATGTGGTTACTGCACCAGAGTAATGCGCTAGAGTAACCTAGTTTGATTGTATAGTTTGTCATTGCGATAGAGTTTTAGTCTTAGGGAGGAGACAAATGCAAGAAAGTAATACCCCAAGTGATGCTCATTACTGGTTAGCCTTGAAACTTGTTCCGCGGTTAGCCATTCATAAAAAATTAGCGCTGGTTGACTCTTACGGATTAACAGCACTTTTTTCTTTGTCCAAACAATCTTCTTCAATATTAACGTCAGCACATAATTTAACACCTAAGCAATTAGCCGCATTTCATCAACCTGATTGGAAGATGATTGATGAGGTTATTACTAATAGTAAGCGTTGTCATAGTGATATTATTGTTTTTGATGACCCAGCATACCCATATTTACTTAAGCAAATTTATGATCCCCCTTTAGTTCTTTTTGTTCAAGGTAATAAATATTTATTAAATCAAAATCAACTGGCTATTGTCGGCAGTCGCTCAGCAAGTATTAATGGTAGAGAAATAGCCTTTGAAATAGCACAGCAGTTAGTTGAGGCTGGTTTGGTGATTACTAGTGGCTTAGCGTTAGGTATTGATGCTGCGGCACATAAAGGGGCATTAACAGCTAGCGAAAGCACTATTGCAGTAGTCGCCACAGGTTTAGATAAAGTATATCCCGCAAGGCATCGATCTTTAGCCAAACAAATTATTAAAAATGATGGAGCCATTATCAGTGAGTTTTTACCTGGTACTTCACCTAAACCTGGGCATTTTCCGAAACGAAATCGTATTATTAGCGGCTTAAGTGAAGGTGTATTAGTGGTAGAAGCTGCTTTGCAAAGTGGTTCACTTATTACCGCTCGGTGTGCTTTAGAGCAAAACCGTGATGTTTTTTCAATACCTAGTGGTATTGGTAATCCACAAGCAAAAGGTTGTCATTGGTTAATTAAACAAGGTGCTAAACTAGTAGAGGAAACGGCCGATATAATAGATGAGTTAGTTTTTCTGGAAAACTCTAGTCTACATTTAAAGCAGCAGCAAAAATCACAACGGGTTGTAAATAAAGAAATTGATAAAAAAAGTATAAATAAGGACTTGTGTGTTGATGGATTGTTGGCTAGTGTGGGATTTGAGATTACCCCCGTGGATAAAGTGGTTTTTCGAAGTAAGCTTCCAATAGAGGAAGTGTTAACTCGGCTAACAATGTTAGAGCTGAGTGGTCTGGTAGCTGCGGTACCAGGAGGCTACCTTAGATTGCAATAATTTTTAATCAAAGGTGAATAAGGGGCTAGTTATGTTCGATATTTTAATGTATTTATTTGAAAACTATATACATAGTGAAGCTGAAATCTTGGTTGATCATGATCTATTAACTGATGAATTAACCCGAGCGGGTTTTCATCAGGATGAAATATATAAAGCACTTAATTGGCTAGAAAAATTAAGTGCTTTGCAAGATTCTGATGCATATCCCTACTTAACTCGCGTTGGCAATAAGTCTTTTCGTATCTATACTGAAGATGAAATGCAATTACTTGATACTGAAAGCCGAGGCTTTCTTCTTTTTTTAGAGCAGGTAAATGTGCTTGATTTTATTACTCGTGAAATGGTGATTGATCGCGTAATGGAGCTAGATACTGACCATTTTTCTATAGATGATCTTAAATGGGTTATTTTAATGGTATTATTTAATGTGCCTGGTCAGGAAAATGCGTATTCACAAATGGAAGATCTTATTTTTGATGAGCAAGAAGGGCTGTTACATTAGTACTCCTAAGCATCATTTTATTATACTATAGTTTTTTTAGACAAAGTTGTGGCATAATATGTCACAACTTTAATCACAATCTTTTGTTCAACAAATGTCTAACTCGTTTGACCCCAGTAAAGGAAAACCACTATTTTCTCGTCATGAGCATGCACTAGAAAAAGCGTATGAAGTGTGCCCGGAGTGTGGTTCAGAGTTGACAGTGAAGCGAGGCAAAGCAGGTACTTTTTTTAGCTGTTCAAATTACCCTAACTGCCAATATACTCGCTCTGTAGTTGAACATGAACGTGTGGAAGATACTCTTTTATCTGGAAGTGAATGTCCTTTATGTGGGCAAGAACTAGCCGTAAAACAAGGGCGTTATGGCATGTTCATTGGCTGTACAAATTACCCCCAATGCCATCATATTGAAGAAAATCAACAACATGATAATGTAGGTGTTATTTGTCCATGTTGTAAAAGCAAAGGTAAAGTTGGAGAATTAAAAGAAAAAACCAATCGCTTTGGAAAAACCTTTTATTCTTGCGATCAATATCCAAGATGCAAATATGTTTTAAACCATCAACCTGTTGAACAGAGCTGTCCACAATGTCAATGGCCTATATTGATAAAACGTACCATGGCAAGTGGAGAGGTATTAAGTTGCCCACAGAAACAATGTGACTATAAACAGAAAATACTATAATTAATTTAACTTTTAACCATAAATAAGAGAAATATTATGACATCACCATTTGTTGCTATTTTAATGGGATCGGATTCAGATCTACCAGTAATGCAAGGCACTATAAATATTTTACAGCAATTTGATATTATTCATGAAGTTCGCGTCCGTTCAGCTCACCGAACACCTGATGCTGCTAAAGCATATGTTAAAGATGCAGAAGAGCGAGGTTGTAAAGTATTTATTTGTGCTGCGGGCTTAGCTGCTCACTTAGCGGGCGCTGTTGCAGGCATGACTACTCGTCCTGTTATTGGGGTTCCTGTTGATTGTGGTCCATTGCAAGGCCATGATGCATTGCTTTCAACAGTAATGATGCCAGGTGGTATTCCTGTGGCAACAGTTGCTATCGGTAAAGCGGGCGCTAAAAATGCGGGTTATTTGGCAGCACAAATTTTAGGTGTTGCAGATCAATCAATGGCAGATAAAGTTAAGGCTGAGCGTGTAGCAAATGCTAAAGCGTTACTTGCTAAAGATGAAGCGATGCAAGCTAAACTTTAAGTAAAGTAACGCAATGACACCCCTTTCTATAATTAACCGTGCCGCTGACGTTTTTACGGAAGGGGGGATTTTAGCTTACCCAACTGAGGCTGTTTTTGGCCTTGGTTGTGACCCTAATAATGATACAGCAGTGAAAAACCTGCTGTCATTGAAGCAACGCAGTGTAGATAAAGGCTTTATCTTATTAGCCTCTAAATACTCACAATTATTACCCTACCTTAATGATAGCGCTATTAGCCAAGACAAACGTTTTAGCATTTTGTCTCGTTGGCCTGGAGCTATTACCCAAGTGTTACCTGCCAACAGCAACATTTCACCATTACTTTGTGGTGCTTTTGATTCTATTGCGGTACGTATTACTAATCACCCTGATGTTATCGCCCTATGTAAACAAACAAATAATGCTATTGTGTCAACAAGTGCTAATTTAGCCGGTCAAATGCCTGCAACTACTTGGCAGCAAGTTGAACAACAATTAGGAAGCAAGGTTGATTATATTCTTAAAGGGAAAACTTTAGGTCTATTAAAACCTACTAGTATTATTGATGGCCTTACTGGGAAAGTTTTCAGAGAGTAGTATCTCACTCGTGCTATATTTTTGTGATAAATATCAATAAAACAATACTAAAATTATAGTTTTATCAATATTGGCAAGTAAAACTTGATCAATATCAACAAAATAAATTTTTTAATTAAAGTTACTTGAGAAACTTTGCGCTAAATCAAGCTTTTAAATACCAATAGCTCTATTATAACCACAAATAATTAAGGGGTATAAAACATGAAGAAAACTTTATTAGCGATAGCATTACTTTCAACCGTTTCTGTTTCAGCAATAGCTGCCGATTATAAAGCTGGCGACATTTTAGTTCGCGGTGGCTTTACTATGGTTAACCCTGATAGTGGTAAAGCGGCTGTTGCCTTAGATGGCGATACATCAGCTGGTTTAGCTATATCTGTAGATGATGACACACAACTAGGTTTAACTTTTACTTACTTTTTTGATAGCAACTGGGCAATTGAAGTGTTAGCAGCAACACCATTTACACACGATGTTACTGTTCATGATCCTGATGCTGTTCTAGGTGTTGATGGTGTTAAGTTAGCAGAAGTAACACAATTACCACCAACGGTAAGTGCTATCTACTACTTCAACACTAACTCTGCTTTCAAGCCTTATGTTGGCTTAGGTATTAACTATACAGTTTTCTTTGATGAAGAGTTTTCTTCAGCGGCTAAAGGCTTAGGCTTTAACAGTCTTGAATTAGATGGTTCATTCGGTTTAGCATATCAAGCGGGTGCTGATTATGAAATTAATGATAAGTGGCATGTAAATGCTTCAGTTCGTTACATTGATATTGACACTGATGTTTCATTTAAAGTTGATGGCATCACAGATAATGGTTCAGCATCAGTTAATGTAGACCCTATGGTTTATTCAATTATGATAGGTTACAAGTTTTAATATAGCCTAATGGCTTAACTTAGAAAGGTAACTTTGCAGTTATCAAAACAAAAAGCAGTAACTTATTCAAAAGAGTTACTGCTTTTTTGTGTTTTTAAAAACTAATTCAGTTAGGCTGTAGTTAAATTTTACTATTGAAAGATCTCCAATGGACAAATACTGCGTTTTTGGTAACCCAATTAAACATTCACGCTCACCTTTTATTCATCAGTCTTTTGCTAAAGCAACCAAACAAACACTTCATTATGATATCTGTTTAGTTAAGTTGGGTAGCTTTACTGAGGCTGTTAATGACTTTATTTCCAAAGGTGGTAAAGGAGCTAATGTCACTGTTCCTTTTAAAGAGCAAGCATTAATGCTAGCTGATAAGCTTTCAGATCGTGCTCGCTTAGCAGGTGCTGTGAATACGCTAACCTTTAAAGGAGGTGAAATTTACGGGGATAACACGGATGGTGAAGGCTTAGTACAAGACTTATTACGTAACAATATTCAATTAAAAAAGAGTAAAATATTATTACTTGGCGCAGGTGGTGCAGCAAAAGGTGTGATATTACCTTTGTTAGCCCAAAATCCTAGCAGTATTGTTATAGCAAATAGAACCGTTAGTAAAGCAGAGGCTCTTATTGAGCAATTTCATGATAGCAGGCTAAATGCATGTGGCTTTGAAGAAGTATCAGAAAAAATCTATGATGTGATAATCAATGCAACCTCAGCTAGTTTATCTGGTAAATTACCTGTAATACCCTCTTCAGTTATTGCAGAGGAAACCGTTTGTTATGATATGGTTTATGGCAAAGAGCTGACACCATTTTTGGTTTGGGCAAAAGCGCAAGGCGCAACTAAAATTATTGATGGCATAGGTATGTTAGTGGGGCAAGCTGCGGTAAGTTTCCATATTTGGCGTGATGTTAAACCTGAAGTAGAAAGTGTTATTGAGCAATTAAAATCCTCACTTGCTCAGGAGTAATGAATTGAACCAAGCCATCTTGTTTAATGATGATTTAGTGTTTGATGAGCAACAAGGCGCGTGGTGTTTTACTGCTTTATTATCAGGACAAATAATAACAATCTACCTTCATTCAATGCAATTAAAGCTGATAGAAAAAATTGATAGTTGTATGAAATTCGATTTAGAAGAAGAAGTAGAACTCTGGCTCGAAAAAAATGAGCCAGAAGGAGATGTTATCCACATTGATATTAGGTAATGTGGATAACATATGCATTGTTTTATAGATTTTGTTACAGGGTTATTGAAGCTTTTATTTTAGTTATCTTTGTTAAGATAATCATTTTTTAAATCAACATAGTTTAATGCCGACTGTTTAAGGAATGTAGCTTCACTCTCTTTTAATAATCGTATTTGTTTTACGGGGTTGCCAACATATAAATACCCACTGGCTAACGTTTTATTGGGAGGAACTAAACTACCTGCGCCAATAAATACATCATCTTCAATAACTGCTCCATCCATTATTATGGCGCCCATACCAACTAAGATTCGATCGCCTAATATACATCCGTGTAGCATACACTTATGACCTACAGTTACATCTGCGCCAATTATTAACGGGTTACCCAGGGGGTTGTACTTACTTTTGCGGGTAACGTGTAGCACGGTGCCATCTTGAATATTAGTACGAGTGCCAATTGTAATTGTATTTACGTCGCCGCGCGCAGCAACTAAAGGCCAAATGCTAACATCGTCAGCTAAAGATATGTCACCAATGATAACAGCAGAAGGATCAATATAATTACTATTATTTACTGTAGGAAGGATTCCCATATATGTTCGCAGGTTATTAATTGTTTTATTATTACTCATATAGTTGTTTGGTAGGTACCATCCCTTAAAAGGCAATTGATAGAGATAAAAATAACATAAAAGAATGAATGTGTACTAAAAACATAGATAAAATGAAATAAAGTAAACGCAATCGTTAAAAACAGTATTAAATAGTAGCTAAAAATAAAGCATATTGATGCTATAAACACCAATAAACTCATAAGGTGTTTAAATATCATTCATTTGAAGATGAAAATGAAGTTTTTGTTAAAATAAGTATTGACCTGATAAAAGAAATCTATACAATGCGCTCCAGTTCCAAGGGGTTCAGGTCAAAAGCCTAACCAACGGGATGTTTTGATAAGTTATCTTCCTTCA
>JADGDH010000070.1:13804-15406 GCA_016745015.1 Colwellia sp. | reverse complement strand
AAGTTAATAAGTTAATATTAACTTGAAAATGAATAGAAACGCCTTATTTATAGTTTATTAAATAAGGCGATTTAACTTACTACCGTTAGGAATTATTTTGACATT
Organism: Colwellia sp.; assembly: GCA_016745015.1. Classification (GTDB taxonomy): domain Bacteria; phylum Pseudomonadota; class Gammaproteobacteria; order Enterobacterales; family Alteromonadaceae; genus Colwellia. The sequence continues at coordinate 15,301 of JADGDH010000070.1, read as the reverse complement.
ATCATTGAACGATTATATTAACGCTTTTAATCAAGACGAAAATTTTAAGACCCTTGCAGACATTGGGCGTGGTATTGAACGTGAAGCGTTAAGAGTGTTGCCTGAGGGGAAGCTTTCTTCGCATGCTCATTATAGTAAGTTAGGCTCTGCACTAACACACGGTGAAATAACAACTGATTACTCAGAAACCTTATTAGAATTTATTACGCCAGTGAGTCATTCGCCAGAAGAAGCTATTGCACAACTACAAGATATTCAAAAGTATACCTTTGCCAATATTGACGGTGAGTTGTTATGGCCCATGAGCATGCCTTGTTTTGTTGATGATGCTGAAAAAGTACCGTTGGCTCAATATGGTGATTCAAATATAGGTAAAATGAAAACAGTTTATCGCCAAGGGTTAAAAAACCGTTATGGCTCTATGATGCAAGTTATTGCAGGTATTCATTTTAATTTTTCATTTTCACAAAATTTTTGGAAAATTATCCAAAGCTTGCAAAAACAAAGCAATACTCAGCCATTTGATGATTTTATTTCAGAACAATATTTTTCCATTTTAAGAAATTACAAGCGGTACTGTTGGTTAATTCCTTATTTATACGGTAGTTCACCAGCCCTTTGCAGTTCCTTTTTACAAGGAAAAACACCACAGCTCCCCTTTAAGGAGTCACCAAATGGCGCATTGTATTTAGAGTATGCAACGTCTTTGCGAATGAGTGATTTAGGTTACACCAGTAGCGAACAATCAAGCTTAAAAATTTGTTATAACAACTTGCATGATTATGTTGATGGGGTACAAAATGCTATTGGTTTAAAGTCTGATGAGTTTGCCGATATTGGGGTTAAAGTTGATGGTGAATATCAACAACTAAACAGTAATATTTTACAAATTGAAAATGAATTATATGCTCCTATTCGTCCGAAACAAGTTATAAAGTCAGGAGAAAAGCCTTCACAAGCATTGCGCGAACGCGGTGTTGAATATATTGAAGTTAGAGCCCTTGATGTGAATCCTTTTGTTGATACAGGTATTAGTCTTGAACAAATCCATTTTTTAGATATTTTTATTACGTACTGTGCTTTTATTGATAACAAAAAATTTGATTGTGATGATCAACAACATTATGAAAACAATATGAATGACGTAGTGTTACGTGGTCGTGATCCTGAATTATTATTATCCGATGCTAACTGCCAAGGTGAAGTGCACTTAAAATCTGTTGCCACTTGGGGGACTGAATTGTTTGATGATATGGCACAGGTTGCTACGCTTTTAGATAAAGCTTACCAAACAACTCAATATGCAGAGTCTATAGCCAGAGAGCGGGCGAAAATTAATGATGCTAGCTTAACTCCTTCAGCCGAAATATTATCTATCATGATGGAACAAGGGCATAGCATCTCTAATTATTCGTTAGAGTTAGCTGCAAAATATCGCGATGAGGCTTTAGCTCGCGATTATCAATTCTACTCACAACAATACTTTGTTGATAGTGT
>JADGDH010000070.1:12604-13704 GCA_016745015.1 Colwellia sp. | reverse complement strand
TATTATTTCAGCGATGGCATGGGGCTTGGGGTATTTTGGTCAACCTCATATTATTGTGCGGTTTATGGCAATACGTAGTGTCAAAGATATGCCTACAGCACGTCGTATAGGGATGAGTTGGATGATCGTTACTATTATTGGCGCTATGGCAACAGGTTTTGCTGGTATTGCTTATGTCGCTAAAACAGGCATAAAACTTGATGATGCCGAAACTATTTTTATTGTACTATCACAAATATTATTTAGCCCGCTGATTGCTGGTTTCTTATTAGCGGCAATTTTAGCAGCTATTATGAGCACCATTTCTTCTCAATTGTTAGTCACTTCAAGCTCATTAACTGAAGACTTTTATAAAACATTTTTACACAAAGATGCCAGCGAAAAGCAGCAAGTGTTGGTTGGTCGAATTTCTGTTTTTTTAGTGGCGCTAGTGGCTGTTTACTTAGCTTACGATCGTAATAGCACTATTTTAACCTTAGTGAGTAATGCTTGGGCTGGCTTTGGCGCTGCCTTTGGTCCCGTTGTTATTGGTAGTTTGTATTGGAAAAAAATGACTAAAAATGCTGCCTTAGCAGGTATGATTACAGGCGCGGTAACGGTATTACTTTGGATTTACTTGCCTATTACTATTAATGGTCAAACGTTAAGTTCGCTTATGTATGAAATAGTACCAGGTTTTATTTTATGTTCTCTGGTCATTTATATTGTAAGTAATATATCTCCTCAAAATGAAACCGCTATTTTAGCGAAACATGATGAAATGTTAACGTATCACACGTAAGTAAAGCGACTTGTTAAGAAGCAAGCTATGAACCAATGGATAGAATATTGAAATTTTCTAATAGTTATATTGAGTTAGGCGAGCAGTTCTTTCGGCACGTATTACCGCAAAAAGTAGCTGCGCCTAAACTTTTGTTATGGAATAGCGCACTAGCCAATAGTCTGTTTATTTCAAAAGAACAGCAAGGAAATCACGCGCTACTAGCCCAGTACTTTTCAGGTAATAAACTTCCTGAAGGTGCAAACGCTATTGCATTAGCCTATTCAGGTCATCAGTTTGGTCATTTTAACCCTCAATTAGGCGATGGTCGTGCCCATTT
>JADGDH010000070.1:10911-12504 GCA_016745015.1 Colwellia sp. | reverse complement strand
AATACTGCGATTTGTGGTGAAACCATCGACTTTGGCCCATGCGCAATGATGGGGAGTTATGATGAAAAAGCCGTTTTTAGTTCTATTGATGAATACGGTCGTTATGCTTATGGAAATCAAGGAAAAATAGGCCAATGGAATATGGCTAGGTTAGCGGACTGTTTACTACCATTATTAATTGACTTTGAAAATGCAAAAAGCAGTGATAAAAAAAGCGATGAAGAGGCAGTAAAACAACAAGCCTTAGAAAAAGTTGAAACGGTGATCCATCAATATAGCAGTAAGTTTGATCAAGCCTATTACATTATGTATGCAAAAAAACTTGGCATGAAAGAGGTTAATTCGGTTAATAAAGCCTTAATTGATGATTTATTAACGATAATGCAAGAACAAAGTTTAGATTACACTCAAACCTTTCACTATTTAGCTAAATCGCTAACGGACAGTGCAATAGCTGAAAAACTTAAGAGTACGCTTGGTGATTGGTATACAAGATGGTTGGCAATACTCAAAGACGTTGAAATAACCAATCAAGAAGCTAAAGATTTGATGACAAAAAACAACCCCGTTGTTATTCCTAGGAATCATCAAGTAGAAATATTGTTAGATCGCTGTGAACAAGCCATTACTGATAGTGGAAAACAAAACACAATAAATGAGCAATCAGTAATTACTGATATTTTAGATGAATTTCTTCACGTTTTACGCTCTCCTTATCAAGAGCTTGGGGCAACAAAAAACTATCAAGATCTACCAGAAGATAACGACCGTTATTATCAAACCTTTTGCGGAACTTAGCGTTATTATAAACGTTTTTAAAGAGACCAATTTATATTATCGTTAATAATACGCTGCCACTGACTTAATGATTCATTTTTATCAGCAATAACAAGAATATTGGCATGTTCAAAACTTAATGATTCACCCTGTAGTTTTCCATCGCTGAATTTATCAGTAAAAGCAAGGTGATCTTTTTTTGGCACAACAAACACAGTGACAATATCGGTTAACCCTTGAAAGACTAAGTGCAGGCTTTTCATACCATCAAATCGACAATAATCTGCTGAAATTAATTCACCCATTGATTCGTTAAAATTGCCATTAAAAGCAGTCATTTTTTCATTTAATGACGTTAAACTTACTCGGGTATTATCGGCATTTGAAAAAGCGTTTTTTTCATGGTAAACATGGGCAAGCGCATAATCACCTAAGTTAGTGTAGCTACTAGAAAACTGTAAATAATTGACTACTAACCCTGCAACAATAGCAACGGATGCAGCTAAGGCTAAATGAATGCGTGTTTTACGTTTGTCTTGTTGATGACTTGCTAACGTTTGACGTAAAAGCAATTTATCACATAAATCATCAGGTACAGGAATCTTTATTGCTTGCTTTATTTTTTCATCAAATTGAGAAAGTTCTTGGGCTAATTGCTTTTTAGCTGGATCGGCATCTTGTGCCGCAATAATATTTTCATCTTGGCTTGTTGGGTCAGCATATATACTACGCCTAAACTGTAAATCATCCATTTTACTTATTATTGCATTTTCAGGAGCATCAATATCATTTATGGTGCTACTGTCTATGGTGCTA
>JADGDH010000070.1:0-10811 GCA_016745015.1 Colwellia sp. | reverse complement strand
GCATATATACTACGCCTAAACTGTAAATCATCCATTTTACTTATTATTGCATTTTCAGGAGCATCAATATCATTTATGGTGCTACTGTCTATGGTGCTATCTTTCATGGATAAGCCTCACTTTTTCAGGTTCTTTTTCTAAAGCATCTTTTAACTGGTTACGTGCTCTAAATAAGCGCGTCATTACCGTGTTTTTATTTAAATTCAGCATACTCGCTATATCTTCACCGCTATAGCCACCAAGTACTTGTAATACCAAAGGTTCAGAATATTCAGGAGGTAACTGAGCTATCTTACCTCTTAACCAGCTGTTTTCTATTTCTTGCTCCGTGTTTGTAGATTGCGTATCCATAATATTGGCTTCTTCATATTCGCCCATATCAAAGCGTTTTCGCTCAAAGCGTCTTGCGTTTTCACGTCTTAAAATAGTAATTAACCATGACTTTGCTGCTTTTTCATCTTTCAACGAGTCAAGTGCACGCCATGCCCTTAAAAAAGTTTCTTGCACTAAGTCTTCGGCAACTTGCTTGTCGTGAGTTAACCAATAACCATACCGATATAAATCACCATGCAGCGCCTTTACTAATGCTTCGTATCTAACTTGTTTTGTCGCCATACTGTTGCTGCTTTTAGAAGGTTCAATATTTAAGACCTGAATAGGTGCTTTTTTATTCCCAAATACTTTCATTTTATGAACTTAGCTTGGATTTAAAGAAAAACTGGTGTTGGTATCGTGTTGAATAAGCTGTTTATTTACTTGCTGAATTGCTTTTAATAAGCTTACCCCAAGCCATGGATTTTCAGCTGATTTTTTACCATATAAATGTTGTTGAACTTGATTAATAGCACAAGTGAATTCTTTATTGTCTATTTGTGTAATTGCTTCTGATAGTGTTGATATTTCATTATTTCCTTGATTCAATAATGAATTATTTAACCAAGGTAAAATTAAATCTAAAACTTGTTCAGCATTGTTTTGTTTGCAAGCAGCCATCAGTGCTAGGTAGTGGTTGTTTACTGTTTTCTTCATGTTTTGTTTTGGTTTTGAGGTGCCGGCACGTTTTAAATACAGCACATGAAAAATCCACGCAATACAAGTTAGTAGCCACAATGCTAAAAACAACCATTGCAAGTAACTCGTTTTTTCAATGATGATTGGCTGCGTTAATGGTGCTGGTAATGTGCTTTGAGGTAAAGATAAAGGTGTTGATGCTGTGTTTTCTATAGGAGGTTGTAACGTATCTGGGTTGGCTTTAATAATTATTTTTTGCTCTGGTAATATAGCCTGTTGGTATTTGTTTGTTACCGTATTCCACCAAGCAACGGTTATTTTTGGTAGGGTATATTCACCTGCATGGCTAGCAACTAAAGCAAAATTCTGTCTTTTTTGGCTTATTAAGCGTTCTTTTGTTAAGTTTGAATGTAGCTCGGCTTGATCCGGATATATCTTCAAACCAGCAGGAGCATTCATAACAATTTTGGGAAGTTGTGCTTTGCCAAGTCCTTCAGCTGTTAACGTAATAGTACGCGTGATAGGTTCACCTACTTTAAATTCAGCAGGCTCTGGTTGCCATTCTTGATGTAAGGTGAGCAACTCGCTTGGTAACCAGCTGTTATTTGCATTAATAGGATAACTAGTAGGGATAGGGCGTACATTAAGTGTTAATTTATCACCTAAAATATTTACTGGCTTGGTTTCGCCAAAGCTTAAGAAGCCTGATCGTCGCCTTGATTGCACCAGCATATCACCAGAAAACATCGGTGTTATTAGTGTTAATTCGCCACTAGTCTCAGGGGTAATTGCATAAGTTCTTTCTATTATTCGATAGCGTTTGCCATTAACAATACCTTCACTTTCTTGATCTTTACCTATTTGTTCAATTATTGCGCCCTTTAGAGTAGGTTCGGTTAAACTGCCTCTTTGTAGCTGTACACCTATATGTAATTTGATGGTTAGGGTTACTAATTGTTGAACATAAATATCATTTGAAGATAATTCAGCAGAGATAAATATATCTTGTTGTTGGGTAGAGCCAGCACTTCCTTGTTCAATAACTTGTACATTAATAGCTTGAGATTGATGCCCATCAATCATTAGAGGAGGAATTGTTAAATTACCTTTTTTTCTTGGAATTAATACAATTTGCCAACGAGTTGTTCTGCTAGTGTTAAAGTTAACTATACTGGTTTGTGAACTAACTTCTGTGCGGGCGACTATAAAATCAGTTAATAGTGATGAAGTGTCAAGCGCATCACGATCAACGCTATCGTCTGCAACAACCGTTAATACAATTGACTCATTACTCATTACTGGGTTTGTATCTATACTGGCAGTAATATTTGTGAGAGCAAATACACTTTGGCTTGTAATAAGGGCTAATAGAGCCAATAATTTAAAAATAATTTTTACCACTTTTTCTTAACTCCTTGACTAGCACCATCTTGTTTTCGTTTTTGATACTCTAATTGCATTTTATTACGCAGTAACAGATAAGGATCATCAGTTACTTTGTTTAAAAGTTGTTGATGTTTTTGTTCAGTTTCTTTTGCTTGTTGTTCGGCGGCAATTTGTGTAGCGGTTTTTTCTTCACCTTGCTCACCTTCTTTTTTAGCCTGTTCAGCATTTTTTTGTTGCTGTTCTTGTTGTTTTTCTTTTGTTTCTTTATCGCTTTGTTCTTTGTTAGAGTCTTGTGGTTTATCTTGTTTGTTCTCGTCGTTTTCTTGAGGCTCACCACTTGAATCTTTTTGCTGCTCTTGAGAATTATCAGATTGTTGCTTGTCTTGCTTATTTTGGGATTGAGAGTCTTGAGAGCTCTGTTGCTGATCTTTTTCTTTGTTGTCTTTGTTTTCTTTATTTTGTTGATCGTTTTCAGATTGGTCACTTTTTTGCTGTTTTTGCTCCTGTTTTTTTTGTTGTTGTTTTATTTTTTCTATATTGTCTTTGGCGTCTTGCAAGTTAGGATTCTGCTTTAGTGCTTGCTCATAGCTGTTAATTGCTTCGTCGTATTGCTGCATTTGTGCTAACGCATTGCCTTGGTTATATAAAGCGTTAGCGCTGCCTGCTTGTTCACCTGTTTTGAAAGCATCTAAGGCTTCTTGATAGTTGCCTGCTTTATAGTGGGCGCTACCTTGCCATTGTGAATTTTCAAACTGCTCGGCAGCACCCTGATAATTTTCTTGATTATAGTGTTTTTGAGCTTGTTGATCGTTGGTTTGCCACAAGTTTTGCCATAGCTTTTTTGATGTACTTGCAAGTGATGATGTCGGTGCTGATGTTTGAGAGGGGCTTGTTTGTTGAATTTCTTGTTCAGTAGTTTCAACAGCAAAACTAGCAGGGCTGACGACAGAAAAAGAGAGTAAAAAAAGTAAAGGAAAAGAGGACAATGTTAGCATTAACAGTGTACTGCCACGACGAAAGTAACCTAACATAAGTGGTAGCACTAACAGTAATAACCAAGCGCCCTGTTCTTGCCATTGATCGCCAGTTTGTTGGTTTTGTTGTTGCTCCTTTTTATTTTTTTTGGATATTTTATCTTTTAATAGTAAATTATCTATATCGCTATCATCGTTACTGATTGTTTGATAATTTCCATGGCCACGTGTGGCTAATGATTGTAGCTTTTGAGTGGGCAGCCTAGGAACAACAATTGCGCCTCTGTTATCTTTTAATAATTCACCACTAGGTAATGTTATTGGTGCACCATTTTCGCTGCCGATACCTAAAATATTCAGTTGGTGACCAAACTTATTTGACCAATCATAAATATCAGTTAGCTCTTCATTATCAACATCATCAGTGAACCAGTAAATATCACCATTTAAATGACCTGCATTTAAAAGCATTTCATGAGCAAGTGTTAATGCTGCTAAGGGATTAGCACCAGGCTCAGGCATAATGTCAGGTGTTAGTGAAGGTAATAATAACTCAATGTTTTTTATATCTTGTGTTAATGGGCTAATAATAAAAGCATCGCTAGCATAGGCAATTAATCCAGTATCGCCTTCATTAATTTTGGTGAGTAAATCAACGGCCTTAAAACGAGATCTGGTTAATCTGTTCGGTTTAACATCGGTTGCGTACATTGAATAAGACATATCCATAATAAGAACAGAACCACGCTCTGTTTGATAAACAGGTTGTGGTAGTTTTTGCCAAGCAGGGCCTGCAAGCGCAATAATACTTAGTAGGCCAATGATAAAGGGTTTAATTAAAAAAGCTTTTTCACCTACTGTTTTTTTATTGCTATTAGTATTTGATGTTCCTTCTAGTGATGTTCCTTCTAGTAATATCTGGCTTAAATGACTAGGTAAAAATTGTTGCCATGGTGATTGATAAAAACGATGTTTTTTCAATAGCCAAAGCACAAGTAGCAAAGCAAAAATTGCCAGTAACCAGTACGGTCTAACAAAGTGGAAATTACTTAGAAATAAATTAAATGAGCTCATTTTTGTGTTGAAATGCCTAGGTTATTTACGGCTAAAAGTGGAAATATTGATAATTAAAAAATATAACACGCTTATTAATAAGGCTAGTGCCAAAGGGCAATAGAATAATGCGCTAAGCGGGCGCATTTGTTGTTGATCTTGTTCTATGGGTTCTAGTTGGTCGAGTAATTGATAAATTTGACTCATACCTTGACTGTCTCTTGCGCGAAAATATTTGCCTCCTGTTTGCTCTGCTAATTTAGTTAATGTTTGTTCATCTAGTTCACTTGATGGATTAACACGACGAGTGCCAAACAAGGATTCTTGTAACATTACGTCAGCACCAATGCCGATAGAGTAAATGGTAATATCTTTAGCAACGGCTAGTTCAAGTGCTTGTTCAGGGGATATTTTACCTGCGGTATTTTGCCCGTCAGTGAGTAGTAATAGCACCTTATTAGATTTTTGCTTAGCATCAAAGCGCTTTACAGCAAGCGCTATAGCATCACCTATAGCTGTTTTTCTGCCAACTAGCCCCAATACACTTTCATCAAGCATTTGTTTAACTGTTTTTCTATCAAAAGTCATTGGTGTTTGCATATAAGCATCATCAGCAAAAAGTATTAAACCTAGTCTGTCTCCTACGCGGCGTTCAATAAAATCACCTAATACAACTTTTAGCATATCAAGGCGATTTACTGCGCTGCCTCGTAAGCTCATATCTTCAATTTGCATACTGCCAGATAGATCAACAGCAATCATCATTTCTCGACCTTCTGTGGGAATGTCTATCGCGTCACCTAACCATTGTGGTTGGCTTAATGCTAAAACACTTAATAACCAACATAATGATAAAATTACTAAGGGTGCTTTTTTATTTGATTGGCTGATAACATTAATTGAAGAGCTTTCAATTAATTGCGGCATTATTAATGCGGCGCTGGTGCGATTGTTATCTTTTTTGGGCAACCAATAAACTAAAAGCGGTAAGGGCAATAATAATAGTAACCAAGGCCAAGCAAAAATTATCATGTGTTAACTCCTTGGTTTTTTAGGTGGAAGTGCATAGGTTAACCAATGTACTGCTGCTTGATGGAGGTTTTCATCTGTTTTTGCATGTTCATCTATATTATTGTTTTCTTTAGGAAAAGCATGATATTGATTTAGAAAAGCTTGTTCGCTTAACGTAGTGAAATTTTTCTGGTGCTTAATGGGTAATTGCGAAGTTAAAAACGTTTGTAAGGAGTTGCCAAAAAGTTTAGCGAGTTCATTACGAGAAAAATAATGCATTGCCGCCCATTTTAGTAAAGCTATTGTATCGCTTGTTGTCATTTCAGTATTATTTTTTAGTTGTGCTAACGCTTGTTTTTTAACTTGGTTGCGTTTGGCTGTTTTTCTTATTTTACGTATTGTGAAAATAATAATAAGAACAATTAAGACCACTAATATCCACCATCCATAAGCAACAGGCAGGTTAGAAATTGGCTCTGGCACATGAATGTCTTTTAATACTAAAGCATTAGTTTGTGGTATTGAAGGAGGGGGTTGAGTCGCTGGAGCGCTTACTTGTTGCAAAATTGTGCCCCACCTTTTAATTGCTGTTCTAATGTTTGTCCTGCACTGAAATTGATAACTCGGGCGCCTGCTTTAGTGAGTAATTGTGAACATTGCTCAAAACTATTTTGTGCTTGTTGTTTATACGTTGCTGCTGTATTCGTATCACCTAACGTTAATTGTTGGCGTTGGTTGCCATCAGTTAATGTAACATTGAGTTTAACTGCGCTAGAGGGTAAGGCTTGCTCTAAAGGGTCGTTAATTAAACAAACGACTAATTCACAATGCTGACTTATATGTGTTAAGTGACGCAATGCATCTTGTTGCTGAGGGTTGTTTACTTCTTTTATTTGTTGAGCATCAGTAATTAAATAAACTAAAGAGCCAGGTTTAGCTACCTGTCTAATGCGAGCGCAGTTGTCTTTAAAGTAGCTTTCATTAACTGTTTGATGTTCACTTTCTTCACTTGTTTTTTTTGTTTCTTTATTGTGTAGAGAGCTGTGTAGAGAGTTATGTAAAGACTTATTTTGCGACTTAGGTTGCGACTTATATTGAAATGTATGTTGAGAAAGGTGCATAGCAGTGAGCGCATGTAAATAATGTAGTACACCTTCTTTACGACTTCTCGGTTTTAGCTCTAAGTGCTCGTGTTGATTAAAGACAATTCCACCTAAACGATCACCACGATTTTTTGCATGCCAAGCCACTAATGAGGCTAAATGAGCAGCTTGCACAGATTTAAATAATAATTGACTACCAAAATGCATACTAGCACTTAAATCGGTTGCGATAAGTACAGGACGCTCTAATTCTTCCCGAAATAATTTTGTATGGGTTTTACCTGTTCTAGCCGTAACACGCCAATCAATTGCACGAATATCATCACCAGTTTGGTAATGGCGAACTTCATCAAACTCCATACCTCGGCCTTTACTGCGAGATAGGTAGTTGCCAGACATTTGCCCGTGTATATTTTTGCGTGCAGATAAATCTATCAACGCTGTTTTATTTTGATAATGCAGCAGTTCAGCCATGGCAAGTTCAACACCATTACTATGAATGCTAGCAAGCTGATGTTGACAGTTATTTGCAGAAACACCTTGTTTGTTGCGGGTTGTTTTTTGTTTAAACCACATTTTGTTTAAGCCACGGCAACTAAACTTAGTAAGTGATCAAGTAATTGATTAGGAGTAATACCTTCTGCTTCGGCTTGATAACTTAGAATAAGTCTGTGTCTTAGCACATTATGTAACACAGCTTGAATATCTTCAGGGCTAACAAAATCTCGGTTATGTAACCAAGCGCGAGCGCGGGCACATTTATCTAAAGCAATAGTGGCGCGAGGGCTAGCACCAAAAGCTAACCATGATTTTAGTTTGTCGTCATATTTTTCAGGTTGGCGTGTCGCCATTATCAAATCAACCATATAGGTTTCAAGGCTAGGTGCCATGTGAATATTCAATACTTCTTCACGGGCTTTAAATATTTCTGCTTGGCTTAACACTCTTAATTTTGATTTTTCTTGGTTAGCGTTAGCAAGTGCTTCGCCACGGTTAAGTTTTAATATTTCTAATTCACTTGCTGCATCAGGGTAATCAATTTCTAAATGCATTAAAAACCGATCTAACTGAGCTTCAGGTAATGGATAGGTACCTTCTTGTTCAATAGGGTTTTGTGTGGCCATAACAAGGAATAGCTCAGGTAATTGGTATGTTTTTCTTCCTACAGTTACTTGACCTTCAGCCATAGCTTCTAATAAAGCCGACTGTACTTTTGCTGGGGCACGGTTAATTTCATCGGCGAGCACTAAATTTTGAAATAATGGACCTGCTTGGAAAACGAAAGTTCCGTCTTCTGGGCGATAAATATCTGTGCCAGTTAAATCAGCAGGTAATAAATCAGGGGTAAACTGAATACGGTGAAAATCCGCTTCAAGACCGTCAGCCAGAGCATTAATCGCACGTGTTTTTGCTAACCCTGGAGGGCCTTCAACAATTAAATGGCCATTGGCCAAGAGTGCAATAAGTAAATTCTCTACAAAGGCAGGTTGACCAATGATTTGTTGTGATAAATGCTGTTTTAATGCTGAAAAATGTTCAATTGCCATATTTATGTTGTCTTTCTATGTATTGTTTATATTAAGAGTGGGTGTTCGTTGAAATGCACTTTAGCATTTAAAAGTTGTTTGATTATATATAGGGTTTTTGCTAAAGAAAACAAGGTTACTTTAGATTAGTTGTAACAATTTTTTACTCATTCATTTAAATAAATCAGCTATGCTTGTGTAATGAAAAAAAATCAGGGATTGATATTTTCACACAGTTAGTTAAAATCAATGGCAATATTTTAGAGGTCAGACCTCTTTATGTCTTTATCTGTTCTTGTAATAGGTAAGCGCTATCACTGGAGAATAAAGTATATGACGATAAAAATGACCACATCAAAAGGCGAACGCATTGCTGTTGTAGCAGGCCTTAGAACACCTTTTGCCAAACAAGCTACCGCTTTTCATGGTGTGCCTGCTGTTGATTTAGGCAAATTAGTAGTTAATGAGTTGCTACAAAAGCATGATGTTGACCCTACTATTATTGATCAATGTGTTTTTGGTCAAGTAGTGCAAATGCCAGAAGCGCCAAATATTGCTCGTGAAATTGTACTGGGTACTGGTATGAATGTTCATACCGATGCTTATAGTGTGTCGCGTGCTTGTGCAACAAGTTTTCAATCAACCGTTAATATTGCTGAATCTATTATGGCTGGTTTTGTTGATGTAGGTATAGCTGGCGGTGCTGACTCTTCTTCTGTTGCGCCTATTGGTGTATCGAAAAAATTTGCGAGAACTTTGCTAGATTTAAGTAAAACTAAAACATTAGGTCAGAAAGTTGCCTTAATTCGCAAGTTAGGTTTAAAAGATATTATGCCTGTTGCACCAGCCGTTGCTGAATATTCTACAGGTATTTCTATGGGGCAAACGGCCGAACAAATGGCTAAAACCTATAATATTTCTCGTGCTGATCAAGACGCGTTAGCGCATCGCTCGCATACTCTCGCAACGCAGAGTTGGGCAGAAGGTAAATTAGCTGGCGAAGTAATGACTGCTCACAGTGAACCTTATAAAGGTTTTATCGACAAAGATAATTGTATTCGTGAAAACTCAGTATTAGAAAGCTACGCAAAACTACGTCCTTGTTTTGATAGAAAGCACGGTACGGTAACGGCGGCTACAAGTACTCCATTAACTGATGGTGGTGCGGCAATATTATTAATGCGTGAAGGCAGAGCCAAAGAGTTAGGTTATAAGCCATTAGGTTATATTCGCAGTTACGGTTTTGCCGCTATTGATGTGTGGCAAGACATGCTAATGGGACCAAGTTATGCGACACCAATAGCATTAAAACGCGCAGGTTTAGAATTAGCTGATTTAGATCTAATAGAAATGCATGAAGCTTTTGCCGCTCAAGCACTGGCTAACATGAATATGTTTGCCAGTAACAAGTTTGCTAAAGAACATTTAGGTCGAGATAAAGCTATTGGCGATATTGATATGACTAAATTTAATGTTATGGGTGGTTCGTTGGCTTATGGTCATCCGTTCGCTGCCACAGGAGCACGTTTAATTACACAAACATTAAATGAATTAAACCGCCGAGGTGGTGGTGTAGGGTTAACTACTGCTTGTGCGGCAGGTGGTTTGGGTGCAGCTATGGTAGTGGAGACAGATTAATGACTGATAATAAAATAGATATGAGTAACGAAGATAAAATAAATAAAGCCAATGCTTTTACGCTAATTCGCCAAGAAAATGGTATTGTCCATTTGGTTATGGATGTTGTTGGTGACACCATGAATACGCTTAAGGCTGAGTTTACTGAGCAAGTGGCAGATGTATTAGCTGAAATTAAGGCTGACGCCGCTATTACTGGCGCTGTTTTATGCAGTGGCAAAAAAGATTCATTTGTTGCTGGCGCTGATATTAATATGCTCAATGACTGCAAAACCAAAGAAGAAGTGGTTGCGTTGGCACGTCAAGGTCAGGTGGTTTTTTCACAACTTGAACAATTAAATATTCCTGTTGTTGCTGCTATTAACGGTGCTTGTTTAGGTGGTGGTTTAGAGTTAGCGATGGCATGTCATGCACGAGTTTGTAGTGATAACCCTAAAACAGCATTAGGTTTACCTGAAGTTCAGTTAGGATTACTGCCCGGTGGTGGAGGCACACAAAGATTGCCTAAGCTTGTTGGCGTGCAAAAAGCATTAGATATGATGTTAACAGGCAAGCAACTTAGAGCGAAGCAAGCGTTGAAATTAGGTTTAGTCAACGATGTAGTACCAAGTAGTATTTTAATTGCGACAGCCGAAAAAATGGCGCTTGCGGGTAATTTTAAGCAAGCAGTGAAATTTAAATCATCGCTGGTTAATAAATTCCTTGAGGGTACATCGGTTGGCCGTAATTTTGTTTACAAACAAGCGACAAAATCTGTTTTATCTAAAACTAAAGGTAATTATCCTTCACCCGTTAAAATCATTAATTGTGTTAAAACAGGCATGGAGCAGCCTTCAGCTAAAGGTTATCAAATAGAAGCGGAGCATTTTTCAGAATTAGTCATGAGCACTGAGTCGGTACAATTGCGTAACCTATTTTTTGCGACGACTGAAATGAAAAAAGAGCAGGGTGTTGCCGATGTTATGCCTGAAAAAATAAATAAAGCAGGTGTACTTGGTGGTGGTTTAATGGGTGGAGGTATCGCCTTTGTTACCGCAACAAAAGCTAACATACCTGCGCGTATAAAAGACATTGGCCACCAAGGCATTAGTCATGCTTTGAAATACAGC
>JADGDH010000069.1 GCA_016745015.1 Colwellia sp. | reverse complement strand
TAAATTAAACTTAAAAAAGAGGAGGATATTAATCGTATTTCCTTTTTTAAAACCCTAGTTATTGAAATAACAGAACAAGCTACAGGTTTTCTACATCAATTCTATTTTTTAAGTTAACTTCAAGCGCAGCTTTACGCTCACGTTCTTGGCGTTTTTCGCAAGGGTTATCGCAATTACATTCCTTCTCAATACCAACACTAGCCAAACCACCACAACTGCCTGCTAACGTTTTATTTTGAAAAATATAACCTACGGCCATAGCAGCGCCAACGACAAGAAAAAAACCAAACGAGATAAAAAATATTATCATGAAATTATTGCTCTCTACTTTTATATCCACATCATTTTTATATTCAGGAAAATAATGTGTTCACTTAACAATGATGGTTTTGTACTTTCTAAACCAAACAAAACAAAAAATATTTACTTTAAATATTGTTTGAATTTTACCGTAAATTTCTCAGTAAAGCCATGCTCTGTTTTTGAAATAAACAAGGCCGCAAGCTCATTTTCAACAGCAAACTTCATACCCTGCTCTGTTCCCATCACCATTAAGGTGGTAGATAAGCCATCCGCCGTCATTGACGATGGATAGATCACAGTGACCGAAACAAGGTTGTGATTAATTGGCTTGCCTGTGTCGGGATCAATAATATGAGAAAAACGTTGTCCGTCTTTTTCAAAATAATTTCGATAATCTCCCGAAGTGGCAACTGCATTATCTTTAGGAATAACAACCTGATGCACCGCTCGCTGCTCACCTGATGGATCTAATATGGGCTTTTCAATAGCAATAGCCCAAAGCTCACCAGTGTGCTTAAAGCCCTTTAAACGCATTTCTCCGCCAATTTCCACCAAATAGTTAGCAATGCCATTCGCTTCAATTAATTCGGCAACTACATCAACGCCATAGCCTTTAGCTGTGGTGGATAAGTCAATATATAAGTTTAGAATATCTTTTGATAATTGATTACCGTCTAGATGAAGGTTATTCAGTCCAACACGAGCCCGTGTACTTGATAATACGTCATCATTCGGCACTGTCTCTGGACGCTGCTTAGGACCAAAACCCCAAAGATTTACCAATGGACCAACTGTAATATCTAATTTACCATCACTTAGCTCACCTAAACGAATAGATTCAGCTAATACACGGGCAAAACCTGCCGACACTTCAACTGATTCTGTTGATTGTAAGTTATTAAATCGAGATATTTCTGAATCAGGAATGTAAGTCGACATTTCTTGATTTACTTGTTTAAGCACAGCATCAATTTTTTGTTGTAATTGTAATGTCTCAACCTGCTCAATAGTGGCAACAACTTTAATATTATAAGTAGTTCCCATGGTGTTCCCTTGCAATAAAATTTCTTTTTTTGCAGAGTCATTACTCGGGAAGCAAGCGGTTAAAAGTAACAATATAGTTATTGTTGCAAGTAGTTGAAAGTTTCTTAGGTGGGTCATAAAACGTTAAAATATTAGCCAAGGTAATTACCACACATTTTACCTTAGCTAATAAGCATTTGCTATTTGCGTTTAAAGAAATACTATTAATTATCAAAGTCTGGTAAGTCAAAATAACCTAAAAACTCTATCAATTTAAGCTTTCCTGACGATATTGTTAACTCGCCAGAAGCAATAGCAATCAATGGACTTCTAGTTTTTGCAGCAATCTCTTTCCAAACCTGTGCAGTTGTTTCAATTTTCACATCAGCTTTACCTAATGAATAATTCTGAACTTCTGCAACCCCATTGCGAATATTTATAGCAAAAATTTCATCTATATCTTTAAGATAAAACTCAACAACTAAATTGACATCAAGAGTATCTTCAGCAATTAACGATGCAGGCATTGACTTGAATATATTAGCTACAGGTAATTGTGCAAGAAACTTCGCTTGTGGTTTAGGAAATATGGCAGGCTTAAAATCTTCATCTTCTAGTTCCATTGCCTGAGTAAAGTAATAATGCCTAGCATTAGGGTTGGTTTCTTTTTCTGCCATTTTACGTAAAGCAATTGCTTTAATTGACTTGGCCTTAGCATCAAACTCACTATCCATTAGCATATCTGCCAATACCAATGACCATTGATACTGTTTTGCCGCTAAAGCTTGCTCAAGCTTACTGAATAATACCTTGCCGCCACCCACAAGTTCAGCCATATTTTGATTAAACTCATCACGAGGTAGGGGTTGCAAAGTTGTTGAATTACCATCAAACCATCCCATATATCCTGTAAAAATACTTCTAACCGACCATTCCACAGTACCATAAAATTCTTGTAAATAAGGATGGTTTGCCAAGTGCTTAGGTAAGTGTACTTTTTCAACCACTTTATCAATAGTGAGCCCTTTATTCATGTAACGTATAGTTTGATCATGAACATATTGAATGGCATCTCGATATACAGTTAAGGTATCGTCCACTGCAACCTTTCCAACAATAGGCAAGGTATGGCTTGGAACTAAAAACTCTGGCGCTAGTTTGCGCATTTTATCGAGGCTAGCTACCCATTTAGTTACATCTCTATAATAAGTACCTCGAATGGTGTATAAATTAGGGAATGTTTTATAAATATTATCACCTGGCAACAACACTTTTTGTTCTGGTAGCCAAACAAAAAGTTGATCTTCTGTTTCTCCTGGGGCATGTACTAATTCAATTTTCACTCCTGCGATGGTCATTGATAGTTCATTAGCAAAAGTGTCTGTAGGTGATAAAGGAATCAATGTGCTGTTCTTTTGAACCCCTAAATATGGTCCAATACCCGCATTAACTAATTCTTGATGATTTAAGTGACTACCAAACATCCGCATACTTCGTGTAGTTAATATTGGCCTTAAAGTATTTGCCACACGGTTAATATAGTATTGAGTAGACTGGTGGGCATAAACTTTCACTTCATCAGCATTAGTTGATGCATTAGCAAAAACTGTGCTGCCAAAAACATGGTCTGCATGGTTATGAGTATAAATAATAGCTTTTACAGGCTTAGAGGATATTTTACGAAAAGCAGCTAACACTTGTTCAGCCTCTTCAACAGACTCCATCGTATCAACAATGATTAAGCCATCATCTCCTTCTATCATAATGGAATTTGCCAAACCAAACCCCGTTGCTACATAAACAGAATCAGTGACTTTAATAACTTGCTTTTCAAATATTTTTGAATGTTCAGTAAGGGATTTCGGGCGTTCTACTTGCGTGACTCTTTCCTCTTTATCGCAGCCTGACAATAAAATGGAAAGACCGAATAGCACAACGGTGGTTGTTAAAAATTTCATAAATAATCCTAAATATTAGCACTCATTGATTTTAGAATACGTTAAAAATAATATTTAAGCAGGTCTATGACGGACAATAGTGTTGTCATTTTCGGCCAAAATGATACGCTTTAATCTATGAACATTATTCAAACTAATAAAACAACTATTGCTTCTTGGGTAATAGTTATCAGTAACACACTCAATGATTTAGGCTTTAATGCTAATGATGTATTGCATTCTTTAGGTTTAGACAAAAGTAAAATTGAAGAGAACCCTACTCAACGTATAGCCATTAGCACCATGACTAAGTTATGGAGAGAAATAGCAAAACTAACAGGAAGAGCAGATATTGGCTTTCTGGTTGCACAGCATGTACAGCCTCAACATTTTAAAGGGCTAGGATTTGCTATTTTAGTCAGCAATACCTTAAGAGATTGCTTTGAGCGCATTGCTACTTATTCCGATAGTATCAGCAACTCTGTCGAGGTGTGCCTTGAGTCTGATACCAAAGGTTGTGCATTATCTATATTGCCAAAACCTAATATTGATATTGCTATAGAGGCAATTGACGCTTTCATGTTAGTACTACATCAGCTTTTTAAACAAGTTCTTAACACTAGAGAAATTCAAGCAAAAATAGATTTTTGCTGTAATTCAAGAGGAATATCATCAGCGTATAAGGGACATTTTTCAACTAAAGTTCGCTTTAATCAAGATAAAAACCGCTATTACCTCAAAAATGAAGATCTTGATAAGAAGCTCATTCTAGGTGACAAATTTCTTGCGCAACAAAACGACTTACTCGTTAAGCGCTATCTATTACAAATAAATGACAAAAAAGAACTGCCTAACAAACTTTGGTTAGAGGCTATTAATGCAGAAATTATAAAAAGTATTTTACAAGAACAATTAAGTGCTGAAATTATTGCTAAGCTAGTAAACACTAGCGAGCGTAGCTTAAGAAGAAGACTATCCGAACAAGGAACAAGTTTTAACAAACTAGTGGCAGAAAACAAAAAAAAATTAGCTGAACAATGGATAATTGAAGGTAAGAAAAGCATAACCGATATTAGTCTTTTACTTGGCTACACCGACACTAGTAATTTTACTCGAGCCTTTAAAAAGTGGTTCTTAGTTACACCTACAGCATACAAAAACAAAAAAGACGACCGAAGCCGTCTTTAAATGTAATGCTTTAATTAGCTGTAATTCCATATTTTAAAATTAAGCGCTGAATAGTGGTGCTAATTCAAGGCGGATGCACGGAGTTGACGCTAGTCAATGAGTACATCCAACGCGGAAGTAGTGCCAATAAGCAAGCTTAAAGTAAAATATTAACCACCGAAGTCATCGAGAAGTATATTCTCGTCTTCTACGCCGAGATCTTTAAGCATTCCAATAACCGCTGAACTCATCATTGGAGGACCACACATGTAGTATTCACAATCTTCTGGTGCTTCATGATCTTTCAAGTATTGCTCGAAAAGAACGTTATGGATAAAACCAGTTAGACCATCCCAATTATCTTCAGGTTGAGGATCAGATAAAGCAATATGCCATTCAAAATTTTCATTGTCTGCTGCTAAAGTGTTAAAGTCATCTTCATAGAACACTTCACGAGCAGAGCGAGCACCATACCAATAACTCATCTTACGCTTTGTTTTCAAACGTTTAAGTTGATCAAAAATATGAGAGCGCATTGGTGCCATACCAGCACCGCCACCAACAAATACCATTTCAGCATCAGTTTCTTTAGCGAAAAACTCACCAAATGGACCTGAAATAGTCACTTTATCACCCGCTTTCAAGCTAAAAATGTACGAAGACATTTTACCCGCTGGTAAATGTAAACGTCCAGGAGGTGGCGTAGCAATACGCACATTAAGCATAATAATGCCTTCTTCTTCTGGATAGTTAGCCATTGAATAAGCACGTAAAGTGTCAGTATCAACTTTTGATTCTACATCAAAAAAACCAAAGTGATTCCAGTCGCCTTTATACTGTTCATCAATATCAAAGTCTTTGTACTTAACATGATGGGCAGGTGCTTCAATTTGAATATAACCACCCGCTTTAAACGGCACAGATTCACCATTTGGAATTTGTAGCTTAAGCTCTTTAATGAAAGTTGCTTTGTTATCATTAGAGATAACTTCACATTCCCATTGTTGAACACCAAAGATTTCATCTTCAACTTCAATTTCCATGTCTTGTTTAACAGCAACTTGACATGCTAAACGACAGCCTGCTCTAGCTTCACGCTTGTTAATGTGACCTTCTTCTGTTGGTAGAATATCACCACCACCAGAATGTACTTCAACACGACATTGGCCACAAGTACCACCGCCACCACAGGCTGAAGGTATAAAAATACCTTGATCAGCCAATGCGCCTAATAATTTACCACCCGCAGCAGTAGTTACTGCTTTTTCTGGATCGCCATTTATACTGATCGTTACGTCACCACTTGATACTAACTTAGATTTAGCAAATAAAATTACTAATACTAAGGCAATAACTATCGCTGTGAACATCGATACGCCGAGAATAATTTCCATCGACTTTTCCTTAATTATTTATTAAAACCCAAAACTAAAATCGTTACTTTGTTGCGAAATTAGATTGCGTAGAATGGTTATGAGTACAAGGAAGATGCACGGAGTTGACGGTAGTCAATGAGTACATCTAACGCAGTAATCGCAACCATAATGCGTGAGCTAAATCGTTACAACGAGATACCACCGAAAGACAAGAACCCAAAGGCCATCAATCCAGCAGTGATAAACGTAATACCTAAACCTTTTAAACCCGCTGGCACGTCAGAATATTTCATCTTTTCACGTAAACCAGCCATCAATACGATTGCTAACATCCAACCTACACCTGAGCCAATGCCATAAACAACACTTTCACCAAAGGTAAGATTTTTTGCAACCATAAATGAAACCGCACCAAAAATGGCACAGTTAACTGTGATTAAAGGTAGGAAAATACCAAGCGCTTGATACAAAGCAGGGAAATATTTATCTAAAATCATTTCCAAAATTTGTACTAACGCGGCAATCACACCAATAAAGGTTATAAATGACAAGAAGCTTAAATCAATAGATTCTTTTGGATCAGTGATGCCCATTATTGAATCTAACGCACCTGGCGCCAAAATCGCTTGGTAAATAATTTGGTTAGCAGGAACAGCTAGACCTAATACCACAACAACTGCAACACCCAAGCCAATAGCTGTACTTACTTTCTTTGATACGGCTAAGAATGTACACATACCTAAGAAAAAACTTAACGCCATATTTTCAATAAAAATGGTTTTAACAAAAATACTTAAATAATGTTCCATGATCAATCTTCCTCAACTTGTTCTGGTTTCCACTGACGAATTGCCCAGATAGTAAAACCAATAATGAAGAATGAGCTAAATGGCAAGACTAACAAACCATTACCTTGATACCAGCCATCGTTTTGAACTAGTTTAAAGACTTCAATACCAAAAATCTCACCAAAACCAAACAATTCACGGAAGAAAGCAACAACCATCAAAACAAAGCCATAACCTAAACCATTACCTATTCCGTCTAAAAAGCTAATACCTGGCTTCTCTTTCATCGCAAAAGCTTCAGCACGCCCCATAACAATACAGTTAGTAATGATTAAACCAATAAATACTGACAGCTCTTTCGATAATTGATAAGAGAATGCTTTTAATACTTGGTCAACCACAATGACGAGTGAGGCAATAATTGCCATTTGCACGATAATACGAACACTTGACGGTATTTGATTACGAATAAGCGAAATAAATAAGTTTGAAAAAGCTGTTACAAACATCACCGCAATTGTCATAACCAATGCATTAGCCATTGAGCTTGTTACTGCTAACGCAGAACAAACACCTAATACTTGCAAGGCAATTGGGTTGTTATCAATAACGGGTCCAAATAGGACTTTTTTATTATCTGAAGACATTAGTTCAACCCTCCATTACGAATTTGTTCTCGATTAACTTTAACGAAAGGACCATAACCCTCATCACCCAACCAGAACTGTAAGGTTTTAGTTACGCCATTACTGGTTAATGTTGCACCAGATAAAGCATCAACACCGTGAACATCGCCTTTTTTAGCGCCACCTTTAACTAATTTAATAACTGGTTCGCCTTGTTCGTTATACATTTTTTTACCTGGCCATAAAGCTTTCCACTTAGGATTAAGTACTTCAGCACCTAGTCCAGGGGTTTCCTTAAGATCAGAGTAAACAACACTACGAACAGTATTTAAATCAGGGGCTAAACCAACAAAACCGTACATTAGATCCCACAAGCCTGAGCCGACAATAGGTAATACAATCGTATCTAATTGACCAGCATCATTTTTAACTAGATAAATAACCGCACGATCTGCACGACGGCTAAGACCCGCCATATCGTTTTCAGGTTTAGTACTTTTGTTAGCATCACGAGAATCTGAACGCTCGTCAAACATGTCAGTATTACCGTCAATGATTGAACCTGTTTTTAGGTCTATCATCTTCGCTGTTACAAACTTGCCATAAGTACCAACAATGTCAGATCCTGCTTTTTCAAGCAGTCCTGAGGCTTCAAGAATTTTAGTTTGTTTATCAAGTAATTTGTTAGCTTGTTGTAATGGCTTTAAACCAACTGCAGAAATAGATACTAACGCAGCACACACTAAACAAATAATAAATACAAATATGACTGTTTTGCCAAAAGTTTCTTTATTTTTAGTATCAGACATTACGAGCAAGCCTCCGTTTGATGTTGCCTTGCACTACAAAGTAGTCAAACAATGGTGCGAACAAGTTAGCGAATAAAATAGCTAACATCATGCCTTCTGGAAATGCTGGGTTAACTACACGAACAAGAACCACCATTACACCAACTAATGCACCAAACCAGTATTTACCAGTATTAGTGAAAGAAGCTGAAACAGGATCAGTTGCCATAAACATCATACCAAAAGCAAAGCCACCAACAACTAAGTGCCAGTACCATGGCATAGCAAACATATCGTTTGTGGTACTACCAATTGCATTAAATAAGAATGCTGTTGCAACCATACCGCCAAATACACCTAAAACGATACGCCATGAAGCAATACCTTTATAAAGGATGTAAGCACCACCGAGTAAAATAGCAAAGGTTGAAACTTCACCTACTGAACCAGGTATGAAACCCCAAAAAGCGTTCCACCAATCAGCATTCATTGAATAATCAACTAAGCCTTGGTTAGCAGCACTTAATGCAGTTGCGCCAGAGAAAGCATCAGCGGCAACCCAAACAGTATCACCTGATATTTGTGCAGGATAAGCAAAAAATAAAAACGCACGACCCGCTAATGCGGGGTTTAAGAAGTTTTTACCTGTACCACCAAATACTTCTTTGGCAACAACAATACCAAAAGTAATACCGATAGCCACTTGCCATAAAGGAATAGTTGCAGGTACGATAAGCGCGAACAGAATAGAAGAAACGAAGAAACCTTCATTCACCTCATGGCCGCGTACCGCTGCAAAAAGAACTTCCCAGAAGCCACCAACAATAAAGGTAACCGCATAAATAGGTAGGAAGAACACAGCGCCATACAGCATCATCTCAAAACAACCAGAGTCAGCCGTTAATGTTCCGCCTAACATAGCAAATAAAGCTGTTTGCCAAGTATCAGGAAGTGCATAACCAGTAACCAAAGCATCAACGGCTTGGAAACCAATATTATACATACCAAAGAACATGGCTGGGAAAACCGCTAGCCATACCGTGATCATTATGCGCTTTAAGTCAATACTATCACGTACGTGAGTTTTGCCTTTGTTAACCATGCCCGGAGTAAATAACCCAGTAGCAACAGCTTCATACAGAGCAAACCATTTTTCGTGTTTGCCGCCTTTTTCAAAATGCGGTTCAATATCTTCAATAAATTTTTTCAAACCCATGACTAACCTTCCTTTTCAATTGTGGTTAGACAATCACGAAGGTATACGCCGTAATCTGTTTTGCCTGGGCAAACAAATGTACAAAGCGCTAAATCTTCTTCGTCTAGTTCTAAGACACCAAGTTTTTGTGCTGTGTCGGTATCACCGGCAACTAAATCACGCAATAACATGGTAGGTAAAATATCTAATGGCATTACTCGCTCAAAGTTACCAATGGGCACCATAGCGCGTTCACTGCCGTTGGTGGTTGTGGTCATATTGAATAGTTTCTTAGGAAAGAAGTGAGACATATAAGCACGTGTTACTGAGAATTTATTTGGACCTGGGTACATATAACCAATAAATTCTTTTTCACGACCTTCTAGAATCAACGCAACTTGTACGTGGTACCGGCCTAAATAGCCATATACTGTACTTGCTGTTGAGCCCATTAATAATGAACCAGAAACTACACGTAATTCACCGTCAGTTGCTACTTCACCAGCAGTTAACTCTGACGTACTAGCACCGAGTACAGTGCGTACTAAACGAGGATTTTTTGCTTCAGGACCTGCAAGAGAAATAACACGAGTGCTATCAAGTTCACCTGAGGTAAATAATTTACCGAAGGCAATAACATCTTGGTAACCAAGGTGCCAAACAAACTTGTCTGCACTAGCAGGTCTTAAGAAGTGAATATGCGTACCAACTAAACCAGCAGGATGCTTACCTGCAAATTCATTGACTTGTACAGAATCAGCAACAGGAATATTCGCACCTGGCGCTTTACTAACGAATATTTCGCCATCAGTCAAACGAGATAAAATGGTTAAACCATTCTTAAATGCTTCCGCTTGCTCACCAATAACAACTTCTGGGTTTGCCGCAAGAGGATTAGTATCCATAGCGCTAACAAAAATTGCGGCAGCAGTAGAATTTATTGCAGGCACTTTACTAAATGGGCGAGTTCTTAATGCAGTCCACAAACCTGATTCTACTAAGTTATTTATCACATTTTCGCGTGATATAGAACCTAATTCACTGGCAGAGTAACTGGTAAATGTTTCTTGATCGTAACCGTCTACTTCTATGACGACAGATTGTAAAACACGTTTTTCACCACGGTTAATTTCTTTAACAACACCGGCAGCTTGAGCTGTGAATTTAACGCCTGGATTCTTTTTATCACTAAAAATCACCTGACCTTTTTTAACGCGATCACCCACTTTTACAAACATGGTTGGACGCATACCCACAAACTCTTCACCTAATGTTGCGACGGTTTTGATGGACGGACCATCATGGATTACCTGCTGTGGTGCTCCTTTTACAGGAACATCCAAGCCTTTTTTTATTGTAATCATAAACACTTGCACTACTTTTGATGGGAGTAAAAAACCAACGACTTACTTATCTTTTACTACGGACACAACCTAAATAATAAAAACAGTTAAGCAATTGATTTCATTGTATTTCAGCAGAGAGCTCACTCTTTTTTTCAAAAAAACAAGATCCACTGGCTCTAAGTTAAATATTTCTGGCGCAAATACTACCACAAAAAGCCCTTTTCATTCTACGCTCATTAGAAACTTTTCATTACAATTTAGACTATAGTGGTATGTTTTGCTTTAAAATAAGGCAAAATCTTATTTTAATCTGTTTTCACTGCACAAAAACATAGCAAATCATCTGAAGAATAGCAGTCATCTGCACTGTAAAATAATGATGGTACTTTCATTAATAGCCAGGCCCATTAAACAAAGCACTCCTATTGCATTTACCCAAAACACATATTGGTTCGACCAGCCTAACGGGGTGAAATAGATAAGTTAATCCTTAATATAAAAAACCGATGACAATGCATCGGTTTTTAATAAATAATTTTGGCTTTCTAAAACATTAACTTAAGTCGTTAATCTCCACTTCCGGGCTAAGGTCAGCATCATAATCAACACCATCAATACCAAAACCAAACAGTTTCAAAAACTCTTGATGATAACCAGCATAGTCAGTTAGCTCATCAATCGTATCGGTTTCAACTGTATTCCAAATATCAGTAACACGTTGTTGTACACTGTCTTCAAGTTCTTTATAGTTTTGACGAAAACGTCCTTGCTCATCAAGACGAGGACTATCATTATAAATATTTTCTTTAAATAGATTGGCTATTTGCTCAATACAACCTTCATAAGTGCCATCTGATTTCATTATTTTAAACATAGCTGAAATATAAAGCGGCATAATAGGAATAGCTGAGCTTGCTTGGGTGACTACCGCATTAAGTGAGGTAACACGGGCTTGGCCGTTGATATTGGCTGTGATTTCATTAATAGCTGTGGCTGCTCGGTCTAAATCTTCTTTCGCTTTACCAATAGTCGCGTGACCGTATATTGGCCATGTTAGCTCTTTACCAATATAAGTGTAAGCTACAGTTTTAACGCCTTCTGCCAATACACCAGCATCTTTTAGCGCACTTAACCATAACTCCCAATCAGCGCCACCCATTACATCAATAGTCCCTTGAATTTCGTCTTCATTAGCTGCTTCGACAGAAACTGAATCAATAATACGCTTTGAAGTATTTAGGTTCTTAGTTGTAACATTTTTTCCGATAGGCTTTAACGTTGAAGAGTATACTTCACCTGTATCAGGATCAGTTCTGCGTGGTGAAGCTAATGAGTAAACCACTAAATCAATTTTACCCATATCCGCTTTAATAGCTTCTATTGCTTGAGCTTTAATAGCATGAGAAAAAGCATCACCATTTATATTTTTTGAATAAATTCCCGCTTCATCAGCCGCTTTTTGAAAAGCAGCTGTGTTATACCAACCCGCAGAGCCTGTTTTTCTTTCCGTTGGTGGTTTTTCAAAGAAAACACCTAACGTACTAGCACTATGCCCAAATGTTGCAGTAATACGTGAAGCCAAACCATAACCAGTAGAAGCACCAATAACTAAAACATTTTTTGGACCATTCTCACCAGTGTGAGCTTTAACGTAAGAAATTTGTTCGTTAACATGAGCTTCACAACCTGTAGGATGAGCATTAGTACAAATAAAGCCACGAATTTTGGGTTTAATAACCATAAGAAAACCTTTTTATATTATTTTTATAAAGAATAGCCATGCTAATTCAATATACATGCGTAAGTGCAGCTATTGTACCTTGCTAATAAATTAAAGAGGTACGAGCAGTTAATTGATTGTGCTATTTACCGCCACCTACGCAATTAGGAGATAATGGCGTATTGGCAGCGTAGTGATCATGCCACTCTTTTTCAGTATAAGTATGTAATGCTAATGCATGAATTTTTTCTGCTAATTCTTCAGACAATACCGAATTAACTGCGCGGTGACGTTTAATCAAACGCTCGCCTTCAAAGTCCTTAGAAACAATAGTTACTTTAAAGTGTGACTCACTCCCTGGAGGCACATTATGATTATTACTTTCGTTGACTACATCTAGATGTAAAGGGGAAAAAGCGACAAGTAATTTTTCTTCAATGACAGCAGCTACAGACATAAGGATTCTCGGTAAAGTAAAAGGGTACTAATAATTTCAATCAATTTAGTTTCATATACTTTGCGCAAAAACCAAAAACAAACAATTATCAGTTAACTTAGTAATATTATTAAGCTAATGTTATTAACAAATTATTTTAATAACTTTCATAGGGGCTAACTAACATTAAAACAAGTAAATATAACATTTAAACAAGCAAATATGCCACAATAGCCTATATTTATTTTTATCCGTATATTACGTCTCTTATGCTAAGCCCTTTCTCTATAAAAGATAAGCAACTAACCCTTGTCCGATATCCTCTAGCGCAAGTAAATCGCAGTTTACAAGCATGGGATTCAGCAGATGAATACCTGATTAATTATATTAATAACGCAAAATTAATTTCAAACAACAGCAGAGTCGTTATTTTTAATGATTCTTTCGGTGCACTTACTACACGCTTTTGTAGTTCAGAAACATTAACAAATACCGACCAAGAAAAAGCTGATATTTATTGTGTTAATGATTCTTTTATTAGTAGCCAAGGCATTACTTATAACATTAAACAAAATCAGCTAAGTAATAAAAATATTACCCAACTAAACTGCTTAGATATATTACCTGACGATATAGGTTTTATTTTATTTAAAATACCCAAAAGCAAATCGTTACTTATTGAGCAGTTAATACAGATACAAAATAGTGTTAAGAAAAACATTAGGGAAAACACAGTATTTATTGCGGCTGATCGTGCGAAAGAAATCCATAGTTCAACATTAAAATTGTTTGAAAAATACTTAGGAACAACCACAACGTCACTTGCAGTTAAAAAAGCCCGATTAGTTTTTTGCCAATTTGACCAAAAACACCTACAAAAGTCGCCTTTTCCAACCATATGGTCATTACCTAGCAAAACCTTGAATCGTAATTTTTCTATTAGTAACCATGCAAATGTTTATTCACGAGAAAAACTTGATATAGGCGCACGATATTTTATTGAAAATTTACCTGATGTAGCAAAAAATAGTCAAGTCATTGATTTAGGCTGTGGTAATGGTGTTATTGGCCTAACCATTTTAGCCAAACAACCAAGCGCACAAGTACAATTTTTTGATGAATCTCATATGGCTATTACTTCAGCAGAACAAAATATAAACACCAATTTGCCTGAACTAATCAATCAGTGTCAATTTCACCTCAATGATTGTTTAACCAATATTGAGAGTAATAGCGTTGATTTAATTTTATGTAACCCCCCTTTTCATCAACAAAATGCCACTACGGATCATATTGCTTGGCAAATGTTTAAAGATAGCTATAGAGTATTAAAAAAAGGTGGGGAACTACGCATTATTGGTAACAGACAATTAGCTTATCATATAAAATTAAAACGTATTTTTGGTAATGAAAAACTTATAGCCAGTAATGACAAGTTTGTCACTCAGTCTGCCATTAAATAATTTATAATTAGCCATTTACTCTATACAATTTTTGCTATGGCTATTACCTTACAACATTACTCTAAAAAATAAAGCGAAGTACTTACAATGAAATTCAGTTCTTTCTACTCTAAAATCATCACATTCATACTAGCATTAGGTCTAAGCGGATGTGCTAGCATTCCTGGCCACATAATTGTTGCTCCTGACATTATGGTTACCCCTGTTATATCTCATCATAACAAGCAAGCACAGTTTGATGTTGTTGACATGCGCACAGCTAGTCATATTGTTCAAATAATGCGAGAAGGCGACGCTTCAACACTCGTTTCTACACAAGAAAAGCTTGAAAGTACAATTAGAAATAGCTTAAGCAAACATTGGAAAAAACAAGATTTAATCATAAATAATGGTGCAATTAATACAATTAACATCTTAATTGAAAAGGCTATAATAAATGTTACTCAAGAAACAATGAAATATAGAGCACAGACAGAAATAGTGCTAAAAGTAACCATCAATAACGGTTCACAAACATTAACAAACACTTTTAGTAATAGTGGTAATAGTAACGGTCCCTTACGAGCAGATATGGCAGTATTAGAGCGTAATTTCAATCAACGTTTAGCCAACTTATTACAACAAATATTAGTAAATGAAAAAATCAACGATTTCTTAAAGTAAGACGTTATTCAATAGAGATTAACTCAATGAAAAATTTATTTAACTTTATTATTACTTGTACACTTTTACTAAATATTATTCTATTTAGCTCAGCAGTCCACACTAAAAATATTGCTATTGATCCCTCCAATATTTATCCAAAGGTAAAGTTAGAAACATCTATAGGTGTTATAATTGTTGAGCTTGATCGCGTTAAAGCTCCTATCACTGTTGATAATTTTTTAACCTACGTAATCACAGGTGAATACAACAACACTATTTTTCATCGCATTATCGAAGGCTTTATTGTGCAAGGTGGAGGTTATGATACTGACTTTGTACCGAAAAAAATTAATGAAGATATTGTTAACGAATCTGGCAATGGATTAAAGAATGAAATTGGCACTATTGCTATGGCAAAAGAAAACAGACCTCATACGGCAAATAGACAATTCTTTTTTAATGTTAATGACAATACTAACTTAGATCCTGGTAGACATTGGGGCTATGCTGTTTTTGGCACTATAGTTGAAGGTGATGAAGTACTTGAAGCAATAGCAAAAGTTAAAACCGATTATGATGAAGCAATAGGCTGGGAAAATGTTCCTTTAGAGCCTGTAATACTG
>JADGDH010000068.1 GCA_016745015.1 Colwellia sp. | reverse complement strand
TAAAGAAGAAGATATTAGCGAAATAGACAATCCAAAATTTGTTGCGGTTGCTTTTTTTGAAGCCATTTACAACGAAAAAGACATAAATAAAGCTGCCTCGGTGTCGGCACCTAAATTATCACGCTTATTATTGCACTATCGCACATCACAATCTGTTGCTAAGCATATGTTCAATATGTCCTTTGAAAAAGTCACTCTTATAAGACCTGATGATGCAGGTGTAAAAATAAGAGAACGATTTAAAGATAAAGCTATAGTCACTATTTATATAGAAGGCTATTATCAAGAAAGTTTAATAAAAAATGTTAAACGTCTATCATTAATTCAAAATGGTGATGGTCAATGGATTGTTGATGAAATATTAAAAGATCCCTTCTGATAAATTACGTAAACTCAAACTTTCTTCGATAATAAAAATATATTATGAGCTAAATGTAAGTAGGCGTTTATGCCGTCAACTTGATGGGCAGGACAATGTGCTCAAGACAATAATGCTCCTGCATTGTCTAATAGGGTACGTCCTGTACCGTCTGCATTGCCCACATAAGGTATATCCATATACCGTTAAAGCCCAACCTACAATGTACAGCAAACGGCAAGGAACTAAATCTGTGTTTGTTCGAAGAGCCCTCTGTTGAGTATAACGACTCGGTGTAAACAGTTATATTGATTTAAAGTTTGACAATTAATTTACCTTTATTACCGCCAGTAAAAAACAAGTTAAGACCTGTTATCGCTGATTCTAAGCCATCAAGAACATGTGCTCTATGCTTGATCTGCCCTTTCATAACATAAGGTGTTAATTTTGCTAATAGCGCAGGCACATCACCAAAATGATCTGGCATAGCAAATCCTTGTATTGTTATACGGTTTTTAATTAATGGGATCCAATTAGGGCCAGGGCTAGCTTTCGCCTTTCCGTAATCGGCAATCATACCGCAAACCGCAATACGACCAAAATTGTTCATGCGTTCAAACACTATATTTTGTACCGGGCCGCCCGTATTTTCAAAATAAACATCAATTCCATCAGGGGTTAATGCGGCGAGTTCTTCGGCTAATGCTGCTGACTTATAATTAACCGCGCCATCAAAACCAAGTTCATTCACTATCCAATCGGCTTTTTCATCACTACCGACAACGCCAATAACCTTTAAGCCTTCTGCTTTAGCTAATTGGCCCACAATAGATCCAACAGAGCCCGCCGCGCCAGAAACAACAAGGGTTTCACCTTTTTGTGGTTTACCAATACTAAATAGGCCTTGGGTTGCTGTTAATCCCGGCAATGCAAAAATCGACAATATAGCTTCATCAGGCATAGGGGCAGTTACTTTATTTAAGCCCTGCCCTTTGCTTAAATTGTATTC
The DNA here is from genome assembly GCA_016745015.1 of Colwellia sp. GTDB lineage: Bacteria > Pseudomonadota > Gammaproteobacteria > Enterobacterales > Alteromonadaceae > Colwellia. Next base: position 14,187 of record JADGDH010000068.1, on the reverse strand, counting down.
TTGCCAACCCAACATACCCATAACGCGATCACCCACTTTAAAGTCAGCGTGTTCACTGGCAACCACTTCACCAATGCCAGAACTACGCATTACGGTGCCAAGCTCTACTGGTGGAATATAACTTTCTGTGTCTGGACTCATCCAACCAAACATGGCTGGGTCTAACGACATGTGGGTTTGTTTAACTAACATTTCGCCGGGCCCTACTTGAGGTATTTCTTTTTGTACCACCTCAAAAAGTTCTGCGCTAATAGGGCCGCCTGTAGGACGGGCAACTAAATTAATTGCTGTATACGTGGTCATTGTTATTTCCTTTTATTTGATTATTTTTAGTATTATTTTACTTGAGTAAATTTCTACCCATGGTGCATTGTTAGCGCAATTCTTTTCTTAACACTTTACCAACATTACTTTTGGGTAATTCATCAATAAATTCAACCAATTTAGGGATTTTATACTTGGTTAAATATTTATGGCTATGTTCGATAATTAATTGACTATTTAATGTAGGATCTTTTCGAACAATGAACACTTTAACGGATTCACCAGACGTGCCATTTTCCATCCCAATGGCTGCGGCTTCAAGTACACCTTCATGCATCACCATCACTTCTTCAATTTCATTCGGATAAACATTAAAACCAGACACTAGGATCATGTCTTTTTTACGATCAACTATTTTAAAGAAACCGTTTTCATCCCTGGTAGCAATATCACCAGTGGCAAACCAACCATCGTTCATCACCTCTTCGGTTGCATCATCGCGGTTGTAATAACCCGTCATAACTTGCGGACCTTTAACCCACATTTCACCCGGTTCACCCACTGCAACATCAACACCGTTGTCATCCACCAAACGTATCTTTGTTGAGGGTACTGGTACACCAATAGAACCAGTATAATTTTCTTGATTATAAGGGCTACTCGTTACCGTTGGCGCGCATTCAGTTAAGCCATAACCTTCTAACAAATGATTACCTGTGACTTTATGCCAGTGTTCTGCAACAGGTCGCTGTACTGACATGCCTCCGCCTATAGAAACTTTTAAGTGACTAAAGTCAATTTGGTCAAAGCCAGGCGTATTAAGTAAACCATTAAAAAGCGTATTAACCCCCGTAATGGCAGTAAAAGGATATTTAGCTATTTCTTTAACAAAACCAACCATGTCTCTGGGGTTAGTAATTAACAGATTAGCACCACCAAAAACAATAAAACTAAGACAGTTAGAGGTTAACGAAAAAATATGATAAAGCGGAATGGCGGTGATTATTAATTCTTTACCATCATTAATAACAGGACCAATCATCGCTTTTGTTTGTTCAAGGTTAGCAATCATATTTCGATGAGTTAACATAACGCCTTTTGATGGCCCCGTAGTTCCACCCGTATACTGTAAAAAAGCAAGATCGTCACCTGTTACTTTAACCAGATTCAGCGATAACTTTTTCCCTTTTACTAAGGCCGTATTAAATTTAACTGCGCCATGTAGAGTAAAAGCAGGTACTTGCTTTTTAACATGCTTGACTATTTTGTTGATTAAAGCACCTTTCACTAAACCGAGGCGATCTCCCATGGCTGTTGTTATAACGTGCTTAACGGGCGTTTTATCAATAACAGATTCAAGAATATTTGCAAAATTTTCGATGATAAGAATAGCTTTAGTATTAGAGTCTTTAAGTTGATGCTCTAACTCACGTGCGGTATACAACGGATTAACATTAACGACCGTTAATCCTGCCATTAATGCACCAAACATGGCAATAGGATACTGCAACATATTAGGCACCATAATGGCAAATTTATCACCTTTTACTAAGCCTAAATCTTGCTGTAAGTAGGCTGAAAAATCTCTGGCTTGAACCGCTAGTTGATCATATGTAATTTGCGAGCCCATGTTAATGAAAGCAACATTATCACGATATTTCTTTGTATATTTATGAAATATCGCCACCAATGACTCATATTTATCCGCATCAATTTCAAATGGGACTCCTGGGGCGTAACTTTTTTCAAGCCAAGTTTTATTCATAACTTATTTTCCTCTATCTACAATATAGTTATACCAATCAGATTAATTAATGGTTCAAATTTTAATGAGAATAAATTTTCAAGAACAAGGCGCTTGATTGAACAATAGCTGGCTATTGGGATTGAAAGCTACGATGTTATTGGATATTTAGGCCATTTAAAAAGATCACTTAGTTAGTCTGATTGGTATTAGGCAGTGCTATGTCTACAGTCTAAAAAGGGTAATTATTTTCACTGCCCTTTTAATGATAAATTAAAGTACCTCAAATAAACCTGCAGCGCCCTGTCCGCCACCAATACACATACTGATAACAACATACTTAACACCACGACGTTTACCTTCAATAAGTGCATGCATAACCATACGAGCACCACTCATTCCATAAGGGTGACCTATAGAAATTGCACCGCCATTTACATTTAAGCGATCTTCAGGAATACCTAGTTTTTCAGCGCAATAAAGTACTTGCACACCAAACGCTTCATTTATTTCCCATAATCCAATATCGTCCATGGTTAAACCGTTGCGTTCTAATAATTTTGGAATAGCAAAAATAGGTCCAATACCCATTTCATCAGGTTCACAGCCCGTAACAACCAAACCACGATAAGCACCTAAAGGCGTTAATCCTCGTTGCTCCGCCAGTTCTTTTTCCATTAATACAACAGCTGCCGCACCATCTGATAATTGTGAAGCGTTACCGCCAGTAATAGAGCCGTTATCACGAACTGCTTTTAGTCCTGATAAACCCTCTAAATTAGTTGAAGGACGATTACCCTCATCTTTACTCAAGGTAACTTCTTCTTTACTGGTGTCTCCCGTAGCTCGATCAACCACTATTTTTGTACAAGTTACAGGTACTATTTCTGCATCAAAACGACCGGCTTCTTGTGCAGCCGCAGTACGTTGTTGTGATTTAAGCGCGTAGGCATCTTGCGCTTCTCGTGAAATATCGTAACGATTAGCCACTATTTCAGCTGTATCTAACATCGGCATATATACCGCTGGTTGATTGGCTTTTACTTTATCGTCTATAGCACGGTGCATATTCATATGCTCGTTTTGTACTAAACTGATAGATTCACAACCCCCTGCAAGTGTCACTTGTGCGCCATCACAAATAATTTGTTTTGCCGCTGACGCTATTGCCATTAAGCCAGATGAACATTGGCGATCGATAGTCATACCCGCAACTGTTACTGGCAAGCCAGCAGCCATAGCAACTTGACGACCAAAGTTCATACCTTGTGAACCTTGTTGCAAAGCGGCACCAAAAATACAATCTTCAATTTCTGAAGGCTCTACACCAGCACGTTCAACGGCGGCATTAACAGCAATAGAGGCTAAAGATGGTGCTGTTAGGTCATTAAATGCGCCTCTATATGCTTTGCCGATAGGGGTACGTGCTGCTGATACAATTACTGCTTCTCTCATGGTTTTTCCTTTAATTTATTAGCTTAATTATTTTATTTATCTAGCTTATTTATAGTTAACAATATAATTAACAATATAGTTCAATACTATTGCTGTTGTGATTTCATAAAAGCCATGGCTTTCATCACAAATTTTTCACCTTGCTTTGCGCCAGACTCTAATGCAGCTTGACCTTCTTGAGCGGTTAATTCATCCCATTGCCCACGTACATTTTCTGGGTTTTGCTCAGGTTGCGGAAGAAAACAACCGTCGGTTTCAAATAGGCTTGCACTTGAATAACCACCTGCGCCTGCACATAAAATAAAGCGATTAGGTGCCTCGTCATCACATAAAGTCAGCATACCAGCAGTGACAGATTCAGGTGAAAAGGCTTTAACAATTTCTTCTGGCATTAAATCCTCTGTCATACGTGTGCCAGCTGTTGGTGCTAGTGCATTAATACGTATATTATTTTTAGCGCCTTCAATAACTAACGTATTCATCAAACCTAAAACAGCCATTTTTGCTGCGCCGTAATTTGATTGACCAAAATTACCGTACATACCACTTGACGAAGTCGTCATAACAATACGGCCGTAGTTTTGTTCACGCATAATATCCCAAACGGCCTTAGTACAATTTACTGAGCCCATCACATGTACATCCATCACTAGTTTAAAATCATCTAAGGTCATTTTTGTAAAAGATTTATCGCGTAAAATACCCGCGTTATTAATAAGGATGTCAACACGTCCCCATTTGTCCATGGTTTGTTTTACCATGTCTTGTACTTCATCAAAGTTAGCTACGTTTGCACCATGGCTAATTGCATCACCGCCATTTTCTTTGATCAAGCGTACAACTTCTTGTGAAGCTTCTGATGACATACCACTACCATCTCTAGCGCCACCTAAATCGTTAACCACTACTTTTGCACCACGTGCAGCAAGTGCCAATGCATGAGAGCGACCTAAACCATTACCTGCGCCAGTAACGATAGCGACTTTACCTTCAAAACTTATTGTCATCATTGTGTCCTTTAATGTATTAAATTTAATTGTTAACTATTTGTATTACTATCCATTGCGCAACAAGCGCTGGAGTATCGCAACCTTCAATTTCGACGGTAACTTCAGTGTTTATACGAAATTGGCCGGGTTTCTTTTCTTCAATAGATAGCGTTTTAGCATTTGCTCTAATACGACTACCTACTTTAACTGGTTGCAAAAATCTAACTTTATCAAAACCTGCATTAAGGCCCATATAAAAGCCTTCAATCATTAAACTATAGTTTTCAGCAAAATGAGACAGCATTGATAAAGTCAAAAAACCATGGGCAATGGTGGAGCCAAAAGGCGTTGCTTTAGCTGCCTCTGGGTCAGTATGAATAAATTGCTGATCCAAGGTACAATCAGCAAATTGATTTATTTGCTCTTGTGTCACTGTATGCCAAGAAGTCGGTTCAGCTTGATAACCGATATACTGAGCAATCTCTTCTTTGCTAATCGTCTTAACCATGGTTATTTCCTTTTTTGTTACGTGTTTTGTGTTTATTACTAACTCATTAAAACCAACCTGTTTGCATCTCATAACAGGTGTTATCTATTTCACTTAGAATGCTTGACCAATGATATATTTGGGGCAACTCAAAACGATAAAAATACTGTAACGCCTGAAGTTTTCCTTGGTAGAAATTTACATCACTTTCATGAGGTTGTTCTGCTAACGCTTTTGTTGCAACAATACCTTGCTTTAACCATATCCATGCGATAATGACATGACCAAATAGTTCAATATATTTAACTGAATTAGATAACACCAAATCAATATTTTGCGTTGACATGGCTTTTAATAAAACATTAGTTGTTTGTTTTAAGTTAGCCACTGCTGCTTCAAGTGCAGCGTTATAACCAAGTAAATTTTTATGCTCGCGCGCAATAAGTAAGGTTTTATTGATTTCTTCTAATGTTGCCAAATAGCCCGCCAGATTATTCATGGGTAATTTACGTGCTAATAAATCTAGCGACTGAATACAGGTAGTACCTTCATGTATAGGATTTAAGCGATTATCCCGATAGAACATTTCAACAGGATGTTCATTAATATAACCATGACCACCTAGCACTTGAATAGCTAAGTCATTGGCTTTAGGGCCGTACTCTGACGGCCATGTTTTAATGATTGGCGTTAAAAAATCTAGTAATAAATGTGCTTGTTTTCGTTCTTGCTCAGTATTGGCCGTTTTCTCATCATCGGCTAATTGCGTACCGTATAAAACCAGTGCATAAGCACCTTCTGCATAGACTTTTTGCGCCAATAACATACGTTTAACATCGGCATGTTCAATAATATTTACCATCGGAGAAAGTGGATCTTTACACGAAGGTAAGCGTCCTTGAGGCCGTTCTTTAGCATAATCTACCGAATAATGATAGCCTGCTAAAGCCGTAATGGCAGCAGAGGTGCCAATCATAATTCGTGCTTCATTCATCATGTGAAACATATATTTTAAGCCGTGATTTTCTTCACCCACTAAATAGCCCACTGAACCATTTTTTTCACCAAAGCTTAACGCGGTTGACGTTTGTGCTCGCCCACCCATTTTATGAAACAAGCCCGCTAATGCAACTTCGTTGTCTGCACCAATTGAGCCATCATCATTGACTAAAAATTTAGGGACAAGAAAAAGTGAAATACCCTTGATTCCTTGAGGTGCACCTTTAACGCGTGCCAAGACTAAGTGAACAATATTTTCAGTGAGATCATGATCGCCACCCGAAATAAAAATTTTATTGCCCGTTATCTTATAGTTACCATCTGTAGACTTTACTGCGCTAGTGGTTAAATCGGCTAAACCTGAGCCACTACCTGGTTCGGTCATCGCCATGGTGCCAGCAAAACGACCGCTGCGCATTGGTTTAACCCATTGATCAATTAACGCTTGACTACCATGGGCTTGTAACAAGTTAGCATTAGCTGACGTTAGCGCTGTGTACCCCATACCCGTGCCACCCGCAGCAAAAAGATAAGCGGATGCTGCATTAGCGACAATGGGCGGTAATTGCATGCCCATCAGTTCATAGTCAGCAGTAGCCGATGAAAAGCCTGAGTCAATTACTGCATCAAAGGCTACTTTCAATTCTGGGGGCAAATGCACTTTTTTACCATCGAAACTGGGCTGCTCAGTATCAAGTTTTTGCCTAATAGGTAAAAAATATTTTTCTGCTAAGGTTTTAGCGGTATTGATCGCTTGATTAAATGTTTGACGATCATGATCTTGATATCGCTCTCTTTTGATCAGCGATTCACTGTCAAACAATTCATAAAGCATAAACTCAAGATCACGTTCATTCATCATAGGTGCGGGCATAATATTCTCTTTATTTATTATCTATCTTTTATTTATTATCTATAGTAAAGGATGTGGCTCAAGGAAAATATCTATTTTATAAAGCGGTAACACCGCCATCTACAGAAATGCATTGACCCGTTAAGTAAGTATTGGCGGGTGACAACATCATTAACATCATAACGACTATTTCTTCTGGCTCACCTAAACGTTTCATCGGCACAGTTTTACTCATATGAGCCTGTAAATCATCATCGGCCATGTTAGTTACCATAGGCGTTAAAGTTAAAGAAGGGCAAATAGCATTGATACGAATATTATCGCAAGCATATTCAATCGCCCCTGCTTTTGTTAAGCCAATAACAGCATGTTTAGCTGCGCTATAAGCGGATAATGAAACGGCAGCTCTAAGGCCTGCTTTTGAGCTAACATTTAATATGTTGCCTCCTCCCTGTTTTAGCATTTGGGTGATCTGATAGCGCATACCAAACTGTACACCCTTAACATTAATAGCAAATTGCTGATCTAATACTGACTCATCTACTTCATGTAACAGTAAAAAATCTTGAGCTATACCCGCATTGTTAACAGCAATATCAACACGACCGTATTTTTCAACCGCTATATCAACCATGGCTTTACAGCCTGTATTCTTTGAAACATCACACTTTAACGCGATAACATCATTACCCAGCGCTGATAACTCGCTTGCTACTTTTTTAACACCCGTTTCGTTGATATCCCCAAGCACTAATTTTGCCCCTCGTTCGGCCAGAGATCGCGCTAGCAATTCGCCAAAACCTTGAGCAGCGCCAGTAATAATAACTACTTTTGATGTAAAATCTAGTAATGGATCCATGAGTAAATCTCCTGTGAAAGGTTTTAATTTTTTGTTTGTTTTAAAATAAACTTAAGCGTAGTACTGTTAATACAGCACTTATAATTTGTTGGTCTATTGTCTTTAACTGTATAGTCATATTATATTCGTATTGAACTATTCACTACATTACGACTTATACCATTAATTTATAAGAACTTGACTATGCTAGTACCATCACTTAAATTAAACAAATGAATAGTTTTAATGACCTACTATTAGTATCCTTTATAGAGTTAGTATGATGTAGTTACATTTATCTTGATAAAATACGGAAGTAATTAAATGAAAGTAGATTTGAATTTGTTTACTGTTTTCGACGCAATTTATTGTGAAGGTAACATTACCAAAGCCGCTTTGTCGTTGAACCTATCACAACCAGCAATAAGCCACTCTTTAGGGAAATTACGCAACCATTTTGATGATCCTTTGTTTGTTCGCCAAGGAAACGAAATGCGACCAACCTCAGTAGCAAATAATGTCATTGCCGATGTGAGAGAAGCTTTACATCAACTCCAAGTATGTTTAGTACAATCACGACAGTTTGAACCATTAACATCACGTAAAAATTTTACGCTTTCTTTACATGGTTCATTAGAAGAATTTTATTTACCTTTACTTATGGAACGTTTAAATAAAGAATCTCCTTATACCAAACTTCAAAGCATTAAAAGAGTGCATCGCAATGAGTTAGAAATTAAACTTGCCAGTGGTGATGTAGATATGGCTATAGATACGTTATTACCTGTTAGTAAAAATATTATCTATACTCAAATAGAAGAAGATCAAGTTGTAGTGGTTGGACGTAAAGATCATCCAGCGCTAACAGCACAACTTAGCTTAAAACAATACCTTGAACAACGTCATATCTTAGTTTCTTCTCGTTCAAAAGGGCCCGGCATTGAAGATTTCGAGCTAGCTAGGTTAGGACTTTTTCGAACAATAGGATTAAGGTGTCAACATCCATTTGCAGCATGTAGGGTAGTACAAGCCAGTGATATGCTATTAACCCTACCAAAAGAAGCCGCTGAAATGTATAGCAAACTATTAGATCTGACAATTTATCCTTTGCCTGTTGAGATACCCAAAATGAATGTGCATTTATACTGGCATATAAATGTTGATTTAGACCCAGCAAACAAGTGGTTAAGAGATCAAATACTCGCTACCACTAGTAAGCAAAGTTAATATAACTAACCTCAACTTAATGAGTATCATGAGTATAACTATACGTTTTATTAATAATATACTATAAAAACTATTCATTTGATTAATCAAAGTAGTGCGATTAGCATGATCTTCCTAAGAAATAGGCGTGAAGTAGGTGTCTGAATTAACTTACTGCACATCATATCCATAAAAAGAAGACCTAAACTATGAAATCTTTTAATGCTTTTTTAGCTGAACAAGTTATCGTTAATGTAATCATTAATTTTATTATTGCCTATTACTTATCAAGTATTATGTTATCTACATTGATAAATATTCCTTTATTTGCGTCAAAAAATAATTTATTAGCAACTAATATTAGTGGGGATCTTTTAGTAGGCACTTTTATTATGGGATTAATAATAACCTTAATAACTTCTGTTATTACTCGAAGAAAACGTAATAAAACCAAACAAACACTCGGGCTATTTATTGCCCCTAATTTTATTAATAAGTTACCCCACTCAATTTTTAAACGAGGGGTAATTATTGGTATTGCTCCCGTGTTGACTATCGGATTACCCATCATTATTACTTTAATGGCATTTGATATTCATCATCTTCTCAGCAAAGATTATATTATTTATCATGCTTTTTACGCAGCAATCATCGCTGGAGCTGTTAGTTATTGTGCTGTTAGTCGTACTTTAGCTGAAAATCCAAAGCATGCATAAAACCCAATTTAACCTAAATAAGACTATTCAAGCTTATTATGGCTAGCTTAATTAGTTCTTAACTGCCAATACACCACGGCATGAGTGCAAATATCAAGTATGTTGATATTCAAAACTGGAATCTGATACAGAATATTAAACACCCTTAGTATAGATAAAAATAACAAGATAAAAAGAATAAATTAATAAACCAATCAATTTAAAGGATACCTGATGAAACTTTCTAAATTAGTTGCTGGCGGCGCACTGCTGCTTGTAACACAAGCTAGCTTTGCCACCGTTGAGCAATCAGCACTTCGAGACACACTTGATGCCTTATATGTGCAAGATAAGGTCACGTCTATTACTGACAATGACTTAACCATCCGTGAAGATCTAGGTGAGAGCTGGCTAAATGACAGCAAGGAAGCCGAACTTAAAGTCGTAAAAGACATCATAAATCAACTAGGTAAGCTCCAGCTAGGCACATACGTTGTTGACGACAGCCCTGCACTTCTAACCTACATTAGCGAAGAAATTACCAGCGGACGTCAAGATTATTACATTCTGCGTGACGCTCACCCTAAGGCTCACCAGTGCGTAAATGCTTATTTCACGGTTGAGTACAATAACTTTTTTCCAAGTGGTTTCTTAGGTAACGGTAATGTACAACATGACGCCATCATACGCTTCTCAAGTTCCAATCCTACTCCAGGCAGCGACGCTATTAACGGAGTACGAGGCGCTGCTATTAAAGTATTGATGGGAGATCAGACTCACGACTTCGTAATGCAGACTGAACCTCATTTCCCTACCGATAACGTTGAAGGATTTTCCAACCTAATTAAGGTAGGCCGTACTCGTAACTGTTTAAGCATAGTCCCTGACCCAGACAATCAATCACCATTTGGCCCTCTGTTTGACTTTACTTACCAACTTAGAAAGTCCACTCAGTGTTTAGCTGAATCTGACTTCAACCTGCTTGACCTTCCTGAAACAGTCGCCTCTATCATGCGCTTTCAGGAAGGGTTTGAAGACAGCCCTATCAAGTCGGCATTTGACTTCGACTATTTCAGCGTAACCCCTTACGCTTATGAAGACATTGTTTTCAAATACGAAGTATCCCCTGCTACATGTACAGAGCCTAACAGTGAAGACAAGTCATTTACCTCAGCAGAAGCAGCTGACAGTGACGGGCTTGAAAATAATATTCAACGAGTACTGGCTGAAGGTTCGGCCTGTTTTGATCTAAATGTTGTAGCCCGACCTACTGACATTTCTGACAAGGATGCCATTGAAATGCTAGTTACAACTTGGGATGAAAAATCTTCACAAGTTCTTGAACGTGTGAAGGTGGCTTCTATTGTGATTCCCCAATTATCAACTAGCACTGAAATTTCTTCTCTAGCCTGTGATGAAATGCGTAACAATAACGGCCGAAACGCCGATGGATTTAAACCACTTGGTTCTATTGGTCGTAGCCGTATCCCTATTTACGATCGCTTGTCTTCTTTCCGTATAGAAGCAAACCAACACCTTCGTAATATAAATCAATAAATCATTGCGAAGTTATTAAAATTTCAGGGTGGTTCGCTGCCTTGAAATTTTAAAATCCAATTCCCCCCCCTCCAAAAAAACCTCACTGTAATTGCCAATAATTTTTCATGCCTATGTACTTGGATCAGGAAGTACAAGAAAAATGGCTTGATTCCCTTGTAGGTCGGCATTTATGCCATCAATTTGATGGGCAGGACAATAATGCTCCTGCATTGTCTAATAAGGTATATACTCATGATACTTCAAAATATCTGTTTCAGGATACCTGAGTATATCCATACACCGTTAAAGCCCAACCTACATCGTGACCTGAACTATCTACATAGGCATGTAATTTTTTAAAGCAATAGAAATAAAGATCAAAGATAGTTTGATAAAATTTTCTCGTATCATGTCAGCACAATTTTGCTGACAGCACCAAAACTGGCTTTTCCGATATTTATCAGAGCAATTTAGAAAGCAACTTGAGCATTCGTAAGTGTTAGGATGAAAGTTGGATTGATAACAACCAGAAACACGCGTTGGAAATGATTCAAAGCGGTGAATAAACTGGCAAGTCCATAAAGAGAGATGTCTTAACGGCAAGAAACCATCAAGACTTATTTTTGTATCCTAGCCATGTCTAAATGGCCATGTCGAAAATAGAGCTAACGGGTAACCCCGCAGCTCGTAGCACCTTTACATAGACTTCATGTATTCAAGAAGCGCCGACTTGTCACCAGCAGATAGTTGCGTACCGTAGGTGTGACCTTCCTTACCGTTACCACGAATGGTAGTATCAAGTAGGAAGTTACCTGCATCAACGTAACCTGCACCGTCCACATCGTAGTCAGTTGAACCAATTAAGAAGCTAACAGGGCGATTTTCAGGCGCTTCTAATAAATCCTTAAGTGTTCTAACCGAACCGTTGTGTAGGAATGGACCAGTGAAGGCAATGCCATTTAGTGGCTTGGCACGGTAGTTGGTTGCTACAAAATCAGGGCGGTCAGTATGGTTAGCAATGTAATCCAAATATAGCGCATCTTTTGCATCAGCTAATGACAAATTAGGATAGGCTTGCGCCGCTTTATTAGCAAAACTTACCGTGTCTTGATGATTGCTTACCACAATTTGTGCTGTGACACCCAATAAAGCTAGGCTACTGAAGGTTTCAGGAATTTGCTCGCCAAAGGCAATACCAGTATCTGGATCAATGAGATCGGGTGCAAGTTGTGCAATAACAGACCCTAAAATACCAGTTTTGTCTTTACGTATGCCATAGTCAACCGCGAAAGCTTCATCGGTACCCACTACATCGTAAGGTACACGTACAACCTTAGTGAAACGACTGCCAATTGAATTAGTTTCGGTGAGTTCATGTTCGTCTACACCATCACTTACGTCCATGTGACAACTGGCGCAATTATCGGCATACAGTATTTTACCCTGAGCAACCTTAGCAGTGTTTAGCGCTGGGAAGCTAGCAGGCCACCTTGGTGAGTGAGCACTATTAATAGCAGTTTCCAATGTGTATAAATTATCTACCTTAGGAGTAAAATCAAACAAGGTATTTAAACCCAACTTCTGAGCAGCTAGCTCTATTAAATCAGGAATATTTTCGTCTTGCTCAAGATCAATATAACCAAACACACCCAATACTTCACCAGCATTACGGGTTAGCGGATCAAAACCAACACAGTTAGTTTGAATACATTCAAGGCTGGTCGCATCCCAAATATAAGGATAGGTGACGGGCGCCGTTAATAAAGGAACCTGGCTAATATCTTGACCTGTATGGCCGTAGTGCAACTTGTTTAAAATGGCACCAATGGCATCTAAACGGGTTGGGCCGTTTTCAATACTGGAATGAGTTGTTGCCACGTAATCAGATACATATTCAATTGCTTGATCTAAGTATCTTTCGGCACCAAAGATACTTACAGGTCTGGCACCTAAATCAATGTTTGACAATGTATATTGCACAAAGCGGGTTTTAAAACGAGCTAATTTTTCTGGATCATTTTTATTGGCTAACAGTGCGATTTTTAATTTTTCTAAAAATGCAAACAAATCGGCGTTGGCTTGGCCACCTTCAACATAATAGGTACTTTCGCCATAGGTTACTTTACCAGTGTGACATGCAGCACAGGTAAGTCCCATGTAGTTGCGTCTGTCTAGTTGACTTTTGTCTTTTACAAAACCAATGGGTAAACCATATTCGCTAGTGTATTGCTCAACACGCTCTCCAGCAGAGCCATTATAAACTTCCGCGGCTTCATTATAGCCACCCGCTTCAGGGTATAAAAATCCGTAATCGGTTAATATTTCACGGTCAGAAAAAAGTATTTCTGAGTCATCGGTTTCAATCGTATTAAAAACTTCCCACTTTACAAGGTGAGAGCCTTGTGGAGTACTGTACCAGTCTTCACGGCAAGTATTAGTGTTATTCTCATAACAATCCGCATCCCAACTGTTCATCCAGTAGATGCCATCGTTTGCTACTGTTGGAATCGATAATAACGTCAAGCACAGTAACAGTGCGTTTCGTATATTTATTGGTGTGTTCATATAGTTCCCCATCAGGTTTTTTTGTTTTTAAAAGTATTATTATTATCGGCGGGTTTCATTCTATCTATAGCTCACATGATAGTCATTTTGAGTCAATACAAGCACAAAATAAAAATAAAACCGTTTTTATCAAAAACACTCATCAATATCACACTCTCAATGCATAAACGCTCAAAGTTTAAGCTTATTTTATGTCATTGAAAATGCTATCAACAGTGGCTAAGATCATTACAGGTAATAAATTCCCCCTTTTTTATATTGAATATTAATTTAATTTTAAATTAATAAATCAACTTTAGCTTAACGACCCATACGACGTAAGGCAGAAGTTGAGAAATCTTTACGTTTAGCTTCGTGTCCCCAAATCATAAAGGTAGGCTCTTCATTACTTAAACCTGTAATCAAATAACGGCCAGAGTTTAAATCATGTATTGTCTCAGCAACCATCCACGGTGTATTCACATCATAAAATTGAATATTATGTGATTCAGATACTTTCCAAAGTTCACCACGGCCATCGTATTGATCAATAACTGATGCACCCCAGCTATCT
>JADGDH010000212.1 GCA_016745015.1 Colwellia sp. | reverse complement strand
TGAGTTTCTACTAGAAGAAGGTCAAAACTTCGACAGTATGCATCCCTCACTACAGCGTCAGGCTATTCTTAATATGGCTTATGGATTATATGAAGTGTTACCTGGAAAAATCTATCAGGTGCGTGGTTATGACCTAGCCAATATCACTTTCATCAAAGGTAAAACTGGCTGGATTATTTTTGATCCTCTAACCGTTAAAGAAACTGCTGCTGCGGCACTCAAATTTATCAATGAAAAACTTGGCGAACGTCCAGTTGTAGCTGTAGTTTTCTCTCACGCACATGGTGATCACTTTGGTGGAATCCGAGGTGTTGTCGATGAAGAAGATGTTAAAAGCAAAAAGGTAAAACTCATCGCACCTGAAGGTTTTATGCACCATGCAGTTTCTGAGAATATAATGGCAGGTAATGCCATGACACGTCGCCTATACTTTCAATACGGTGTCTTACTACCACGAAGTCCATTTGGCCATGTTGACCAATCAATTGGTAAAAATATTGCAAGCGGTAACAGTGGACTGATTGCACCGAATGTCATTGTCAAAGAAGACTTCGAGACAATGACTGTTGATGGGATTAAGATGATATTTCAAAACACTCCCGGTACCGAGGCACCGGCTGAAATGAATACCTATTTTCCGGATATGAAAGCCTTCTGGGCAGCCGAGAATATCACGGGTACAATTCACAATATTTACACCCTACGTGGTGCACTAGTACGCGATGCACTTGAATGGTCTAAACAAATCAATGTTGCACTCTATAAATTTGGTCAGGATGCAGAAGTAATGTTCGCATCACACAGTTGGCCGCGCTGGGGAAATGAACGTATTCAAGAAGTAATGCGAACCCAACGCGATACTTACGCTCACTTAAACAACCATGTTCTGCATTTGGCTAATCAGGGTGTGACTATTAATCAGGTTCAAAATGTTTACAAGCTACCCGATAGCCTTCGAAACCAATGGTCGGCACATAGTTACCATGGCTCTGAAGAGCACAATAGCCGTGCTGTTATTAACCGATACTTAGGGTATTGGGATGCTAACCCTGCTACTTTGATGCCTCTGTCACCTGAAGATTCAGCACCGCTGTATGTTGAAATGATGGGTGGTGCCGACAAAATCATCAAAAAGGGTAAACAACTCTACGATGAAGGAAAATATTTTTATGCTGCAGAAATTCTAAACAAGTTAAATTATGCTGAGCCAAAAAATCAGCTTGCAAAAGACTTGCTGGCAGATGTATATGAACAAATTGGGTATCAAAAAGAAAGCCCGAGTGTTCGTAACAGCTTTCTTGCGGCAGCATTCGAATTACGCCATGGTAAACCTAGTGGCGCATCGCCAACAATTGGCCCTGATTTGGTTCGTGCCATGACTACAGGAATGTGGTTGGACTTTTTGGGTGTGCGTTTAGACGTCAGCAAGACGGAAGGAAAGAACTTTACCATTAACTTTATTACTCCTGACAATAAGGAGAAGTATCTGGTTGAACTGAGCAATTCTGCACTTATTAATATTAAAGGTGTTCTCTCACCAAAAGCCGATCTTACCATTACTATGAATCGCTCCGACCTTGAAGATATAATGATGGGTAAAACAAGCTTTGATGAGAAGCTCAAGGAAGGTAAAGCGAAGTTCAAAGGAGACCGTAAGCCTTATGATGAACTCAAAAGCATGCTGAGTACTTTTACAATGGAGTTTGAGTTGATACCTGGTACACTACCAAATATTAAAGCAACTTCTCCTAATAAGAATCCGTTTAAGCAAGCTAAACCTTCAGATTCCGCAGGGGGTTGAAGTATTGCTGACTTCTAGCTGCTAGGAGCAATATAATTAATACAGAAGAAAACACTTCTGTTAAAGAAATATTTGTTCCAAATGTAAGAAATAGCAGCATATAAGAAGTATTTTATCTTATGCCTTGTCAAACAATAGAACTTGGAAGAGATGTTGTATCTCAGAGTAAAAAAACTTTTGATTTTTTACTTTAGTTTGTATAAGCTAAATATCCAATAAAGCTAAAAGCGCAAAGAATGGAAACAGCACTATCAAACGCAATAAACCAAAGAAAAAACTTGATCCATGCGGCTTGTATCTCTTCCATACTCTTACAAAATAAAATGAGTTGTGGCGCTTTAGAGTATCTAATTCTACTATGATATATGAAACCATATATATTGTTAAAAGTGTGTACATATCTGTTCCTTATGTTATTTAATATAGATTAAGTATATAAGAGAGTAATGACAAGTTATGTCATGTTGTCAGTCGAAAGTTTACTTGTTTCTTTTACACATTGAGTTCATCAAAGTAAGGGGCGAGTTTTAAAAACTCTTTGGCTGTTTTTTCTTTTGAGTTAAGAACAAGTATACCTATGGTAAAAGAGTTTCCATCTTCATCATAAGACTTTACACCCTCGACACATAACTCATTTTGACTCCAACTACTTCCTTCTAAAGAGAGTTCATCAACAAACATTGCTAAATCATAATAATCCATGTTTTCAAAAGAAAAACTAACATAAGATGATTCGTAAAAGTTACTTCTAGCCCAATCTTCTATTTCGTTGCTCATACTACTCTTTTTTTAAATATCTTATCATAATTGTCTTAACTAGATAAAAGTGACAGATCCTGTCTCAAAAAGTGTATATCATAATGTAGAAAAGGATTAAAAATGGAATTATTAGAAATGCAACCAGAAGAATTGGCAATAAGGAAAAAATTATTTATATATTTTGATGGTGTATCGGAAGAGACCTTAGGGTTAGATTTTATAGGGCAAGATTTCACATCTTATTATTTTTTAATATGGATAAAATATTCAACTAGGTATTACAAAGGACAGGGCCATTTAATTAACAGAAAATCATTGTTAGAAAAAATTCTAGCTGCAGTTAACACTATTCTTGACATAAAAAAGCTTCAGAGTCAAAAGATAGAGACAGATGAAAATGCTATGGAACTAATTAGTCTGAAGAAACAATATATACTTGCAATCTATAAAGCGCTTCAATTTGAGTTTCCAACAGGTTGGTTTCTTCCAGAAATTGATTATTTAGTAGAATTCGAAGAATGGAAAAAGGATGTGAAATTAAATGGTTTAAAGAAGTACATGCATTAGGTTTATTATAATTATAATTTTTGACTTATAATGACAAAAAAAATAAAATTAGTCTCCAGTATATACAGATTTCATATTATTAGCAGTATATACTGCTTCTACAAGGTGGAATGTCCCCTATAAACTAGACAAATTTTAATTCAGTAATTTAGATAAAATAATATGAGAATATTATGAGATTTAATAGGATTAAAAATGGCAAGAG
>JADGDH010000067.1 GCA_016745015.1 Colwellia sp. | reverse complement strand
TAAAACACTGTTAGCACTTGCTACCGCGTTAGAGCAAGTAGTAGAGCGAGGTTTGTATGATAAAATAATTGTTACACGTAGTACCCCAGAAATAGCTGAATCAATTGGTTTTTTACCGGGAACTGAAGAAGAGAAAATGGCACCATGGTTGGCTGCTATCACTGATTCTTTAGAGGTATTACATCAACAAGACGAAAGTATGTCAGGTAGTTTAGATTATATTATGGATAAAGCTAATATTCAGTTTAAGTCTGTTAATTTTATGCGTGGTCGCAGTATTCAAAATGCTTTAGTGCTTTTAGATGAGTGCCAAAATTTAACTGCATCACAGCTCAAAACTATTATCACCCGTTGTGGTGAAGGGACTAAGCTTGTGTGTTCAGGCAATTTGGCACAAATAGATAGTAACTATTTAACTGCCGTTACCTCTGGCTTAACGTATATCGTAGAGCGGTTTAAGGACTTTCCTGGTAGTGCAACGGTTAACCTAAATGGCGTAGTGCGTAGCCGCTTAGCTTCGTTTGCAGAAGAAAACTTATAATTAGATACAATAGATATAACCCAATATTTATAGCGAAATATTTATTTTCAATAACACTCTGTTGCATAATTTTACTGAGTATATATGTACTTATGCAATAGAATCAGTCAACATTAGAATAAGGATTTCTTTTAGGATATGCTATGAAAAAAGTAATAAGTTTATTGGTGTTAGTCGTGATCACGCTAACTATATCTGCGTGTGTGCAAGTTCCCCCCGAGCCGAAGAAAAATAACAATCAGTTGGCTATTTCTAGTGTTAGAGACTTGCCTTTGATATACCCTCCAAGCAGCTCATTTTCGCTGTCGCCTAAATACATTAAAGAAACATCGTTGAAAGCCAAGCAAACTCAGGCTATTTATCAACTTTACACAAATACTATTGTTAAAGACTTACAAAACAATAGGTTTGTAATGGCTCAAGTAGGTCAGCAAGCTGCTTTTTATGTTGGTTTTGGTATAGCTCTGTCAGATGATTTTTCAGATGATAAAATTAATGAAAAATTTGGTGTAAGCCCTGGATTACCCGATAAAGTTGATATGAAAAAAGGTAGTTTTTTAATTTACATTGAAGATGCTATTACAGGCCAAAGAGTGTGGCGCGGTATAGCGCAAGGTTTTGCTCATGAAGATATTACAATTGAGCAACGACAACAGCGTGCAGAAGTTATTGTTGCAAGTGTGATGAAACAATTTTATCAAACAAATTAACATCTTTTTACAATATAAACGTTGTTGTTATGGTTTAATAAGTTATACCCAACAGAAAAGGATATACTTATGAAAACATTAACTACAACGTTGTTGGCTTTGTTCACCTTAGCATCATTTCAAAATATTGCTTATGCAGCAACATCTGAAGTTACTTGGACAGATTATAAAAAGTATCGAGATATTGATTCTGGTAATGAAAACCGAAATAGCTTTCGTGAACGTACGTTTAAAAGCTTTGAAAAACACTTTACTAAACTTGCTGAAAATCTTCCTGAAGGGCAAGTATTAAAAATAGAAGTAACCGATGTTGATTTAGCAGGTGATACGCTTGCAGGTGGTATAAATCGTTTACGAATTGTCAAAGATATTTATTTTCCTAGATTGAATTTCTCTTATCAACTTATTAATGCTGACGGTAGTGAAATAGTTGCTGCTGAAGTTGTGTTAAAAGACATGAATTTTCTTAGGGGCAGTAGTTTAAAGTATCGTAATGAGTCATTAGGTTATGAAAAGAAAATGCTTGATGATTGGTTCTTTGAAACGTTTCAAGAAAACATTGTTGAAAAAAAATAAATTCAGTAAGTAATCTTTTATAAAAAGCTGCTTCGGCAGCTTTTTATATGCCTATAAATTTAGACCCCTTTCTTGAGCTTAATTGCCCATTTATGTTAGCTTACGGTTATATATATATTTCGGAAGTTATTCATGAAAACCTTGTTCTCTATATTTCTTTGTTTATTTGTTTTGTCGTTTTCTCAAACTATATGCTCTAAAGAGTTGCAACCCCCTCAAGTTTCATTGAAAGATATTTTGGAAAAAGAAAATCAACAAGAAGAAAAATTAACCGAAAAAGTTCCTGTAGTTGAATATGATGTACCAGATGATGAATTCAATCGAGGTCAGCCTAGTTCTAGTTTTGAAGGTTTTTTATTAGCAGTGGAAAATCAAGACTTCCCTCGCGCTATTGAATTTATGGATTATAGAAATGTTAGTCCAAGTACGCTTGCCGTTGGAAAGGAAGAGCTTGCTCGACAGTTATACGTTGTATTAAGTAGGACTTTATGGATAGATGCCAATGAGATCAGTAGTAACCCATTAGGAAATGTGAAAGAAAAAAATGTACCCAGTTATCGCGAGTTAATTGGTTCTGTTGCGACTAAGCAAGGAACAGTGAGTCTTTTTCTTCAACGAGTTCCTCGAAAAGAAGATAGAGTTAATATTTGGAAAATATCTAATTCAACAGTTGATAAAATCCCGTTTCTTAATAAAGAGTATGCTTATACACCACTAGGTGAATGGCTTTCAACTAATTTGCCATCGTCAAGCTTTCTAGGTGTTATGCTCTGGCAATGGGTTTACTCATTTTACATGCTTATTGTTTTCTTTTTAGTGGCTAAGGTGCTGACTTGGGCGCTAAGTAAACTGTTGTTGTTCGCTTATTCCAAGTTATCTTTGGAAACGCATAAGTTTATTAAAGGGCCATTTGCTTTACTGTTATCAGTTGTGTTCTTACGCGTTTTTTTGCCTGAAGCTAATGCAACCCTAGCTTCAAAAGCCGTGACTGAAGGTGCTACCTTACTTATTATTGCATGGGTGTGGGTGTTATTTCATTTTGTTGATTTACTCAAATTTCAAATGGCAGAGCGCTTTGTTAAACAAGAAAAACCATTAGCTGTTTTCTTGCTTAGACCTGCAGGTACGGTAGTAAAGTCTATTATTGTGGTGGCTACGGCGTTAATTTGGTTTGAGAATTTAGGCTTTAGCGCATCGACACTACTTGCTGGTTTAGGTATTGGTGGTTTAGCCATTGCCTTGGCTGCACAAAAAACGGTAGAGAACATAATAGGTGCTATTACCTTGTATACATCAGCTCCTGTAAAAATAGGCGATTTTTGTCGATTTGGTAAACACTTAGGTGTGGTGGAAGAGATTGGATTACGGGCAACGCGAATAAGAACATTAGATAGAACGGTAATTTATATCGCCAATGCAAAATTCATTGATATGGAAATTGAAAATTTTTCAGAACGTGAAAGAATGGCCTTTCACCCTACAATGTATTTAACACCAACCTGCACAGCAACTAATATTGATGCGTTATTGAATGCATTAAGAGAATATTTTTCAAGTTTAGATATGTTATCAAACGAGCCGCAACGAGTACACATTAAAGCATGCACATATAAGGGGCTTGAGCTTAGTATTTTACTTTATGTAAAAACAACTAATTTTGATGTCTATTTAAATGAAATTAATCAGTTAAATTTAACTATATTATCCCTGCTTGAGCAGCATAATTGTCAGTTACAAATTATTAACGAAAGGGTGCCTGTTTAAATATCCGTAATATTATGTACTATGAGTTTGTTCAAACCCTGCTAATACTGTAAATAATTGTTCTATTTTTTTTACTAATAGAATAAGTAATTGCTGTTGATTTTTATCTGTTTGCCATGCGAGTAGGTCGTCAGCAATTTCTTCAACATAAGGTTGGAAAGTATTAGCTGAACAGTTAAAACCTGCATCTTTTTTGAATATAGCTTCAAAGCTTGCTTTTTTATGTTCACGTAAGTCGGCTAAGGTTGCATCGGCGGTTAATGCTCGTTTTAAGATTAAAGATATGTTTTCAATTAATTGTTGTTCTATCGCTTTGGTCATAGTGTTTTCTTCGTTTAAAAAAGTAGAGCAAAAAATTATACTGATTATGCCAGATTTATTGGTGTTTTGTTAGTTTCGCCTGCAATTTCACGAACCAATTTAGGCATTAAAAAACCGGGTAGGGTAGCAAGCATTTCGTGAGCTATTTTAATTGCCTTTTCTTCGCTTACATCAAAATGGGCAGCACCTTGTACGGGATCAAAAAGGTGAAGGTAATAAGGAATGATACCGGCATCAAACATTTGTTCGCTTAACTTGATTAAAATGTCAGCATTATCGTTAACGTCTTTAAGCAACACACTTTGATTAAATATGGGAATTCTAGCTTGGTGCAGTGGCTCAAGTGCTTCAACAAAATCACTCGCGATTTCATTGTGATGGTTTATATGTAAAACCATAGTGGCTTTTAATCGACTATGGCTTAATAAGTTAACTAAGTCATTAGTAATACGGTTTGGAATAACTACGGGTAGCCTTGTATGAATACGTAAACGTTTCACATGAGGAATTACTTCAATTCTTTTTACTAACCAAGTTAAATGTTCATCACTTGCCATTAACGGATCACCTCCACTAAAAATCACTTCAGAAACCTCTGAATGCTCGGTAATGTAATTTAATGCTTGCTGCCACCGTTGTTTATTAGGGCTGTTTTTTTGGTAAGGAAAGTGCCTGCGAAAGCAATAGCGACAATTAATAGCACAACCTGATTTTACTATCATCAATACACGATTGTTGTATTTATGAAGTAACCCTTCTGCAACAGTGTCATGTTCTTCTAAGGGATCCGCAATAAAGCCATTAGTAATAACAAATTCACTGGACAAAGGCATTACTTGTTTTAATAAAGGGTCGTGAAAGTCATTTTTTCTCATGCGCTTAATAAAAGGTAAGGGTACTCGCACTGGAAATAATTTTTTTGCTTTAAAGTGTTGTAAATATTCATCAGCATTAATATCAAGTAAAGCTAATAATTTTTTTGGGTCAGTTATTACTTGACGTAGATCTTTTTGCCATGAATTTTCATCACAAAGATGCAATTGTGGGTCAATTTGGGTTATTATCTGCGACAATTCTTATTTCAACTTATGATCTATACCTTAGATGTTGTGTAGTTTAATGGTAATAGACAATTAATTAAAGAGTACACTTATGGCTAATTTCAGCACTAACCAGTTTAAAGCTGGACTTAAAATCATGCTTGATGGCGAACCATGTAATATTCTAGAAAATGAATTGGTTAAGCCAGGTAAAGGACAAGCGTTCAGCCGCGTTAAAATTCGTAAGCTAGTTTCAGGTAAAGTACTTGAAAAAACTTTTAAATCGGGTGAAACGGTGGAAGGCGCTGATGTTATGGAAGTAGAACTAGCTTATCTTTATGCTGATGGTGAGTTTTGGCACTTTATGAATAATGATACCTTTGAACAAATTGCTGCTGATGATAAAGCAGTTGCTGATACAACTAAGTGGTTAGTCGAAGGCGATATTTGTACTATCACCTTATGGAATAACTCTCCTATTTCAGTTACGCCACCTAATTTTGTTGAAATTGACATCACTGAAACAGACCCAGGTTTAAAAGGTGATACAGCAGGCACTGGAGGGAAGCCCGCTACTTTAGCTACTGGTGCAGTAATACGTGTGCCTTTGTTTGTGCAAATTGGCGAAAAAGTAAAAATTGATACACGTTCTGGTGAATATGTATCACGTGCAAGCACTAAATAAGGTGTTATTGTCATTAGTTTTTGTTAAATTACTATAAAATATTTATTTAAAAGGGATAGTATGAAAAACTTTGTATTAATTGGTTTTGCTTTAATGCTGTTATCACTGAGTTTTAGTAGTGATCTGCAAGCTAAGCAAACAAGGCGTGATGGTAAGTGGGAGGCTAGTTTTCAATTATTAAACAGTTTATCAACCGATATTGAGGGTGAAAAGGGTTCAAGTGCTGAGATAGATAGTGATGTTGGTTGGGGGTTTACTTTAGGTTATAACGTCAACCCACATATATTAGTTAATTATGAATTTACTTCAACAACACCAAGGTACGATGCAACCCTAGTTGATGATGATGATGAGACCTATAATATTAAACATAAGATGAACCTATACAACAGTCAGCTCAATGTGGTTTATAATTTTATGACCGAGCAATTTACACCGTTTGTACAAGCAGGTGTAGGTTGGAGTTATATGGATAGTAACGTAGCTGACGGCCCTCCTGAAGTAATCTGTTGGTGGGACCCATGGCTTGGACGTCAATGCGACTATTATCAGGATACATATAATGATACGCGTTTTTCTTATAATGTTGCCGCAGGTGTGCGTTATGAATTAGACAACAGTATGTTCTTTCGTGCAAGTTATCAGCAAAGCTGGGTTGATTTAAGCAATTCAGATGCCTTAAGTATGGGCATGATCCATATGGAAATAGGTTCAATTTTTTAAATTGAGTTAATACTAACGCTAATAACAATACTTATCTAAAAGTCCAAGTAGTTTCTATTTGGACTTTTTATTTTTTTAAGTGGGTTTTTGAGGTTATCTAAGTGATAAATTCATCGAGCTACTATATATCCCAACTATTTTAAACAAGGAATTTTTAACCATGAAACCAAGTACATTTTTATTGTCTATTGCATTGAGTAGTCTTACTTTACCCGTGTTGGCTATTGAATTGCCAAGCTCGCTAACAGAAAAATTAACTGACAGCAAAAAAACAGCAGATGTTAAAAGTAACGCACTAGTAAGTTATGCAGCCAGTCAGCTTGGTATGTCAGAAAAAACAGTTACTAGTGGTTTAGGCTCACTTTTAAAAGTAGCTAAAGACAATTTATCAAAAGAAAACTTTTCGATGTTAAGTAGTGCGATTCCTGATATTAATAATTATATTAAGCAAGCACCTGAATCTTCAACTTCAGCTATTACTTCAGTTTTTGGTAGTAATGAAACGAGTAAAAAGGCGGAAAGTGCGAGCTATTTAGATTCAGCTTTTAAAGAGCTAGGCATTCCAAAGGAAAGTTTACCTATGATGGTAAATACCGTTTCAGGCTATTTAGAAAGTAATGGTTATGGCGATGCAGCGGGAATGCTGAAAAAAGGTTTAAGCTTTTTATAAGAAGTAAATTTTATTGGAACATAAGTTTTGTCAAAAAAAGCCGATAATTGCTATCGGCTTTTTTATATCTTACTGTTGAGCAACTTGATGAATATGTACATCGCGCTGTGGGAAAGGAATATGGATCTTGGCTTCATCTAATGCTGAGTAAATTCCCGCATAAGCTTTATATTTTGCCGCATAAAGGTTAACAGTAGGCGTCCATAAGCGAATAGCGAGAGTTATTGCACTGTCTGAAAATTCATCAATACCCACTTGTAATTTTCCATTGTCGCCAATAATATCAAGTGACAACATCGTTTTTTCGAGTAACTTTACAACATCTAAAGGGTTATGTTCATAAGAAATACCTACTTTTAATTCAAGCAATGAATCATGACGAGAATTATGCAGAATTTCACCCACAATATGTTTGTTAGGGATAGTAATAGTGACATCATCTTCATTTTTTAACAAAGTATAAGCCAGTAATACCTCTTCAACGACCCCTGTAACACCCTGAACCGTTATGGTATCTCCGACAACAAAGGGTCTGATAAGTATAATATTAAAACCAGCAGCGTAGTTCGCAAGTAAACCTTGTAATGCTAAACCCGCACCAAGAGAAATAGCACCAATTGCTGCTATAAATGGTGTGACACTAATACCTAGTTTTCCCAGTGATACAATGGTTATCATGACAACAATAAGCATTTTAGTGGTATTGGCTAAAAATTGACTTAAGGTAATATCCAGTTTGTTTTTAAGGCATATTTTTAAAACCCAAGCCGATATTTTACCTGCGAATATATAGCCAATAATAAAAACGATAAGCGCGCCAACCAATTGAAAACTATAATTGGTAAAAAACTCAATAATTATGTTGTAAATGTTGGCGACTTGGTCGATTTCTTCTTTTAATAAATCTGTGGGGGCTGATAAAATATTGCTTTTTTCTGTACTGTTGGCAAGTTGAGCAGTAAACACAATTATTCCTTAATATATTGATTGTAAAAAATAGGTATTCATTCTTAGATATTCACTTCTAGGTATTAGTGACTTGGTGCTAGATGTAAAAAATAACCTTTACCAGCAAAGGTGAGTTGGTAGGCAGTAGCAGCATTTTTTGAATGTTCAGCAGATTTTTCTAACAAACCTTTATCTATTAATAGCGTTAACATATTGCTTGATAATTCAGCCAATTTAGCTTTTGCGCTAATTTCCATTTTGGTAGCTACGCCTTTAAATGAATACAATGCTCGGATAATCGCGGCTTCTGATTCAGATATTGAAGGCAACTGCCCAATGTATGGTGGGTACTGTTCTTTAGGGAATTTTCCGTGAACACTTTTATAAGACGCCTGTATTGCTTGGATATCATTTTCTTTATCACCAGTTAATTTAAAGGTATGAAACACGCCTGTCTCTTTACTTTGATAATCAACTTTTGCGAGAAAAATAGGTAGATCACAACCTTGGGCTACATGGTAAAAACCTGTTTTCCACTTGGTAACTGCACCGCGAGTGCCTTCTGGAGTAAATAGAAAAAATACGCGACTGCCTTTCTGGGAATCTATAAATGCCTTTATTTGTTCAACTTGTCCTTGCCCTTTTGGTGATCTATCTATTGGCATAGCGCCTAGCCACATTAACCATGTGCCTAAAACCGGAATTTTACACATGCTATCTTTAATGGAAAAGTAAATTTTTACATCTTGTAATATGGCTGCACCAAGCGCGTAGATAAAATCCCAATTTGAAGTGTGTGGCGCAGCAATTGCAACGCCTGCACCCTCAGGAGGAAACTCGCACACTTTCCAACCTGACAATTTAAACCATAGTTTAAATAATGATTTCAAAAAATACTTGGTGAATACACCGTCAAATATCGTTTTTTCGCGAATAGAAAGCGATTTTTTAGTCATATGGCACATCAATAAAAGGATGTAAAAGAAGTAATAGGATAATCATACCATAATTATATATTCAAACGAGTTCAAACTGCATTATTGAGTTTGAACTCGTATCGGTAGGCCTTTGATGAAATTATTGCTTCAGGCTGTAGTAGAGCCAGTTTTTCTTGCCGTAATACATGCGTGCTAACCACTCATTTTCATTTAATTGTCGTGCTTCCCCTAGTATTTTTCTGAATTTTGCAGGGTTTTTATCAATATTGTAGTCTAACTGAACAACGTCTCCCGTACCGTCTCGGCTGATCTTTATTGCTACATTAAACGGAAGTGCTTTCTTGGGGTTATCATAACTTTTAAATAAATTAATTCCTTTATCTTGCTCAAAGCCTTTGCCTTTCCAATTTTTAAATAATATCTTTTCTAGTCTTAAAACTAATGGACGGCGTGCAATGTAAGGGAGCCATCCTAACCCTCTTGCCATGATCAACGAGCCCCAATAATGACCATCTGTTTCTAATTCAGTTGGGGCGGGTAATGCTGAAAAAATAGCATCTAAATCTTTAAATGATTTACCAATTAAATTCTTAGTATTTAGATCTGTGTTTGTCATAACATGAGTTTTTCCTATAGTGGGTGAATGTTTTTGTATAAATTGCTCTGCTACATACGAACTCCAAGCACTAATGGTTAGTGATGGTGGACCACCTACGGCCTTAGGTAATACTGAAGCGTCTACAATATACAATTCCGAGTTATCAAAAACCTCCCCTTTATAATCAACGACACCCTCTTCTTTACTGTCAGCAATTTTAGCTCCGCCAAGAGGATGTACCGTAACAGGCTTATAACCATAACGGACAGAGCATCCAGAAGATTTTTCTACTTGCTTAAAGCCCTCTCTTATTTGTTCAAAAATAGGGCTGTTTTTTTGCTCATAAGTTAACGATAGGTGGTTTTCTTTCAGCTCGAAGACGCCATCAGCTGCATCTGCCCCCATGCCTATTAATAATAAATTATGTTTTTGCCGATTAATTTTTTTACTGATAAATTTGGGGATCCAGCGGGGTAGCCTAGGGAGAGAAACTCCTCCTAATACATAATTTGGTTTATTTGATGTACCAGTTATGGCTACCCGTCCGTGGCAGGGTGTTCCTTTTGTAAAATCACTTTTTTTATCCTGACACTCCCAAAGCGCTGAGTAGTCACCGTTTGAGCCAAACCCTTGACCTAGCATTGGCATGTTATTTAAACCGCCATTCAACTGACTTTTAAACAATAGTTTTATAGTGTTCATTGTTCCTGCGGCTAAAAAAACATGCTTACAATTGACGTCTAAAGTTTGATTGTTATTTAAGTTTTTGGCATTAACGGAATAGGTGCCATGGGAAGATTTTTTGATTGTATGTACTTCATGCATGTCTAAAATTTTCAAACCTTTTTTTAAGGCTGGAATAAGATAGAGAAAGTCAACCGTGCTTTTTGCTCCGCTAGGTGAGCCGAAAACAGAATCGCCTTTAAACCTTGCCTCTTTCCGTTTTATTTCTAGTTGGTTTACTTGATCACTACAATTATGTTGATCTGTTTCACTTTTATTAAACAATAAACCCATTGCAGGTTGTGTTACAGCTGTAGAAACATCAAAAATTGAAGAGCCAGACCATTTATCTGGTGTGAAATTAGGGATTTGGCCAATGCTTTGAGGTGATATTGCCTTAAGCTCTTGTTCAACGCGGCAATAATGCTTATCCATCACTTCTTCATTTAGGCCATTGATGGTTGTATTCCAATAGTTAGCATCAGGTGAACGCTCTAATAGTGCGCCATATACATGACTGCCACCACCAACCCCTGAAGCACAAGCCGTGTTTATACCTTTATGTACACTGTATTCAAATAAGCCATTTTTAGAGGGGGTAATAGATTTCCAAGGTGATTTAGGATGGTTAAAAGTACGTAACAGTCCTGAAATTAAATGTTTACCCGTAGTAGGAAGAGGAGAAGTTTTTAGTATGCCTGATGAATTAACGGGTAGTGTTGAGCGCCAAGGACCTCGTTCAAGTAATATTACAGTGAAACCTGCATCAGTAAGTCTAGATGCCATAATTGATCCTGCAAACCCACTGCCTATAATGCATATGTCTGTTTGTATTCGCATATTAATCTCGTTGTTCAATGGGCTTGATACCGTGACTATATTCTAGGATAAGGAAGGTAGAAGATTAAGCCTTAGTTTTGAATAACATTAATCCGATAATGGATAGGTTCTTATTCGTATATTTTAGATTGCTTCGTCATGGTTTTGGTGTATTTTATATAATGAAATTAATTGAAGTCGCTAAAGTGCATTTTATATATTGTGAATATTATTTATTAACAAGTATTTAGTGGATATTATTAGCCATTACTTAGGTTTAAAATGAAGAAATATCTTTCTGAAACATCTTTTATTGACTATTCAAATGCAAAAATAAAAGAGATATCCAATGCTGTTTGTTCACCTCGAAGTTCAGACAAAGAAAATGCAATCGCTCTTTATTTATATGTGCGAGATTCAATAAAATATGATCCGTATGCGGTAGCTTTAAACAAATCGTGCTTTACTGCCAGCGAAATACTTAAGTTGGGTAAAGGGTATTGTGTTTCAAAGGCCATCCTTTTAACTGCACTGCTAAGATCTGTAAATATTCCTTCTCGGCTTGGGTTTTCTGACGTTGTAAATCATTTGTCATCTAAAAAATTATTAGAAAGTATGGGAACAAATATATTCTATTATCATGGCTATGTAGAAGTGTTTTTGAATGATCGTTGGGTAACAGCAACACCAGCATTTGATAGCAACCTGTGCAAGGTTGCAGGAATTCCACCACTTGAATTTGATGGCGAAAAAGACTCGAAGTTTCAAAAACTCAATAATGTGGGTAATAAGTATATGGAATATTTAAATGAGCATGGAAGCTTTTTAGATGTACCTTATGATCTTTTACTTGAAAAATATGCCTATTATTATCCCACATTAGTTAAATCAGATAATGAATATTATTCAGGTGACTTGCATGTAGAAATTGAAAACGATGTGAAATAATGATCGATGAAATAGAGGTCTTTATTAAAGTTGCGGAACTGGGTAGCTTTAGTGCCGCAGCTGAAAGTTTGAACTTACCCCAGTCAACGGTGAGTCGTAAGATTCAGCGACTAGAAGATAACCTAGAAGTACGCTTGCTTAACCGAACGACCCGGCAGGTTAAAGTAACGGCCGTTGGACAGGAGTACTATTTACAATGTGTGCAAATTTTAAAAGATTTACTTGAAGCTAATAGGTCTGTGAAATCGTCAAATAAAACACCTAAAGGGTTACTTAGAATAACCGCACCTATTGAATCTATTAATATATTTCTAGGTCAAATAATTGATGAATTCTTAAATATTTATCCAGATATTGAAGTGGAAGTAGTCGCTAGTAATACTATGATTAACCCTATTGAAGAAGGATTTGATATAGCTATTCGTCTTGCTAATTTAAAAGATTCAACACTTATCGCTCGATCATTAGGACGGCTACAGGATTATTTATGTGCAGCACCAAACTACCTTGAAAAGTATGGTTATCCAACAGATATTGAGGATTTAAGCCAGCATAAAAGTTTACGTATGAGTAACCCTGAACCCCTTTCTACTTGGGAGCTCAATCGGGGTAAGGAACGTAAATTAGTTGTTGTTGAAGGGCCTGTGGTTGTAAATAGTTTAGTTTTACTTCATAAATTAACTTGTGGGGGTCATGGTATTGCAAAATTACCAGGTTACCTTTGTCGTAAAAGTATCAGTAATGGATCTTTAATTCACCTGCTACCTGATTGGTCATTCCCTTTGAGAACTCTATCGGTTGTTTACCCTTCAAGTCGATACCTGTCTACTAACGTACGTGTTTTTGTTGATTATTTAATTGAGCAATCAAAGAAATATGAGCTTTAGAGTGAAGGGTTAGATGAATCATATCTGACTTGTATCTGTTTAACTCTTAAAGCATAAGTTTCTTTGTAGGCGGGGATTTATTCGTGTTGTTGCAAAAACTAAGCGCTTAAAACCTTACCTACTATGAAGAAAAATAATAAGCTAAAGTTACGCTGACTTAATAAAATCAGTTTGTTTTTGCTAAACTCTGCTATATAAGCGGTCAAGCTTCTTTAGTGCTATTTTTTAATGGTGCTCTACTGTGGTTGATATTACAATTAATAGCACCATATATACTTGCCCTGTCGTTGATTGTTTTTTTATTCATTAACTCTTAAAGGTAAAACCATGACCAATGCATTAGAAACTTATGCCTTGAAAATAACCTCACTTGCAAAAACCTACAAAGGCGGTTTTCAAGCGCTTAAGGGGATTGATTTGAATGTTAAACAAGGTGATTTCTTTGCCTTGCTTGGTCCTAATGGTGCCGGGAAGTCTACTACGATAGGGGTGATCACTTCTTTAGTAAACAAAACCCAAGGCCAAGTTAGTGTGTACGGTTATGACATTGATACAGATTTAGAAAAGGCTAAATCTTTTATTGGTTTAGTGCCGCAAGAATTTAACTTTAATCAGTTTGAACCTTTGGTGAATATTCTAGTGAATCAAGCGGGATATTATGGCGTAGACAGAAAAACAGCCTTGGTACGCGCTGAAAAATATTTAAAACAACTAGAGTTATGGGATAAACGTAATTCTGCGGGTCGTGAATTGTCAGGTGGCATGAAACGTAGGTTAATGATTGCCCGTGCTTTAATGCATGAGCCGAAAATGTTGATATTAGATGAGCCAACAGCAGGTGTTGATATAGAAATTCGCCGTGGTATGTGGGAATTTTTACGTGAGCTTAATGAACAGGGTATTACTATTATTCTCACCACTCACTATTTAGAGGAAGCTGAAACGCTGTGTCGTAATATCGCTATTATTAATGATGGTAAAATTGTTGAAAATACTAGTATGAAAGGTTTGTTATCGAAATTAGACATTGAAACGTTTATTTTAGATTTATCACCTTATCCAAATAAAATTACTTTAAATGACATAAGCTACCGCATTATTGATGATCATACCTTAGAGGTTGACTTACAGAAATCACAAAACTTAAATTTAGTATTTTCACAATTGTCTGCTCAAAATGTAGAGGTTTTAAGTATGCGTAACAAAAGTAATCGTTTAGAGGCTTTGTTTGTTAACCTTATATCTAAAAAAGAGGCTAAATAATATGAATAATTCTATCGCCTTAAAAAGTATTTTGAACAAAGAAATACAACGATTTATGCGTATTTGGGTGCAAACCTTAGTGCCGCCAGCCATTACTATTAGTTTGTACTTTGTCATATTTGGCTCACTTATTGGCTCTCGTATTGGTGAAATGGGCGGTTTTGATTACATGTCGTTTATTGTACCTGGGTTAATTATGATGAGTGTTATCACTAACTCATATTCTAATGTGGCCTCCTCTTTTTTTAGTGCAAAATGGCAGCGTAATGTTGAAGAGATGTTAGTAGCACCTGTACCTAATTGGGTTATTGTGGCAGGTTACGTGGGTGGTGGTATGGCTCGCGGTATATTAGTAGGGTTAATTGTTACCTTAGTGTCGCTATTGTTTGTTGATATTCAAATTCATAATATTTGGGTGATCATTGCAACTGTATCATTAACATCAGCAACTTTTGCTTTAGGTGGCTTGATAAATGCTATATTTGCAGGTAGTTTTGATGATATATCTATTATCCCAACTTTTATATTAACGCCGTTGACTTACCTTGGTGGTGTGTTCTACTCGATTAGTTTGTTGCCTGAGTTCTGGCAAGGTGTTTCTCAAATTAACCCGATAGTTTACATGGTAAATGCTTTTCGTTATGGCTTTTTAGGAATTTCTGATGTCAGTATCACTACCGCTTTTGCTGTGATTGGATTTTTTATTATTACTCTGTTTATTATTGCGATGACATTAATTAGCAAAGGAATAGGGTTGCGTAGTTAATATGAGCAACAATATGAATGTTAATATAAGCAATGATATGGATCCCAATAACCTTACTGGTGATTCAAAAGCCATTATTACTAATCAAAAAGACATACATGAAAAGCTTGATGAAGTGGTGCAAAAACACTTAACGCATCCTTTTCAAAAGCCTTATCAAGCTCATACTGAGCAAGCTTTTGCTAAGATGGATTTACGAGTAAATGAGTTTTTAGACGCGAATCCTCAAGGCGAAGTTATTCTTGATGCTTGTTGTGGTGTAGGACAAAGTACTCGTATATTAGCGCAACAAAACCCACAAGCTCTAGTTATTGGGGTTGATAAGTCTGCGCATCGTATTAATCGTAAAGTAGCAGGGCGTAATGTTGAAGGTTGTGCTGAAGAAAATGCTTATCAAACTAGAACTCGAAATTATCATTTAGTGCGTGCTGACTTAAATGACTTTTACCGTTTAGTAAAAGCGGCCAACTGGCCTGTATCGAAACATTATATTTTGTATCCCAATCCTTGGCCTAAATCAAAGCATTTGCAACGCCGTTGGCACGGTAGTGCAGTATTTCCGCAAATGACCAGCATTGGTAAACAATTCGTTTTACGCAGTAACTGGCCGTTATACTTACAAGAGTTTCAGCAAGCGGCGAAACAAGTCAATTTGTTTGGTGACATTACTGAGCTGGCAATTGAAGAGCA
>JADGDH010000066.1 GCA_016745015.1 Colwellia sp. | reverse complement strand
AGCATTAACACCAATACCAGCACGTTGTGAAACATACTTAACAATGGCACTTGATGCGGCATTTATAGAGTCTAATGAGTCATCACATTCAATTAATACGCATGATGAAAATTGACGAGTAGGTGTACGAACACCTGCCATTATAGGCGTGGGTAGTGATATTTTAAAAGTTGATATAGCGTTATAAAAACCTTCCACATAACTTAATCGAGTTTCTTTAGGGTATTTGGCAAATAAACATGCTGCAACTAAAAGGTACAAAAATTGCGCACTTTCATAAATTTCACCATTTACACGGTTTTGTACAAGATATTTTCCTTCAAGTTGTTTAACTGCAGCATAACTAAAATTAAGATCACGACTATGATCTAAAAATAGCGACATGTGTTCAAAATCACTTTCATCATAATCAATTAATAAATGTTGGTCATATTTTCCTGACTCAACCATTTTAACAACATGTTCGTATAGCTTTGGTGGCTCAAATTGACCGTAGGCTTTTTTACGCAGGTGAAATACAGCAAGCCTAGCAGCTAAATACTGATAATCAGGTGCTTCTTCTGAGATTAAATCTGCAGCGGCTTTAATGATGGTTTCATGAATATCTGCTGTTTTAATGCCGTCATAAAATTGAATATGTGATTTTAATTCAACTTGAGAAACAGAGACATGATCAAGGTTTGCCGCAGCCCAAGCAATAACACGGTGAATTTTTTCTAAATCAATTGATTCTTTTTCGCCATTACGCTTGGTAACAAAAAGGTTATTATTCATGAAAGACCTGTGGTGTAAATTGTTATTAATTTCTTTAGTTTTTAAATATTCTTTTTAAATATTCTTTTTAAATATCGTTTTGAAATATAATTTATTGCTAAAGAGCCTTTGTTTTTATTGTTTTCTATATGTACTAAATAAAAACATCAAAAAATGCCATATGCACAACATCTAGGGGTTTTTATAAAGCTAGACACAAGATAGTGAGGTTTTGATCTTATTGCAAGTGATAAAATAGTGAGGTTTTCTATTGTTTTTTCATTCTTTGGTACTAGGTTAGTGACCACTAATCTAGTACCGTTAAAAGGTTTAGCAATTTACTAAAATCAATATTTATTTTAAAGTTTTTTTTATTTAAAAATATTTTAATTGGTTTTTACAATTCTATATATCAAATCGAAATATAGAAAAATATAATGTTAAATATCAATTGGTTATTTGTTTGCTTATTGTTTGAACAACTTGAACGTAAATAAAATTGAGCAGGTAAATTATACTTTTTGACAACATAAAATATAATTAATATCTAAACTAGCCGATAATTTATGATTTTCAGTCACTGGGTTGTAGTGAATACCACTGGCATCAATACAATTTAGTCCACTGCTTTCTGCCCAGCTGATCAGTTGAGAGGGTCTAATAAATTTATCATGGTCATGAGTACCATCAGGAACTAATTTGAATACTTTTTCAGCAGCTAAAATAGCTAACAAATAAGACTTAACGGTTTTATTCAATGTTGAGAAAAACACCAAGCCGCCAGGTTTAACTAAATTTGCACAGGCATTAATGATTGATGCTGGATCTGGAACATGTTCTAACATTTCCATACAAGTCACCATATCAAAACTTTCATGCGCCTGTAGTGCTTTTTCTTCAGCCGTTATTTTTTCATAATTTATGCTTAAACCGGATTCTAGTGCATGCAGTTTGGCAACATTAAGAGGCTCTGTTCCCATATCAATCCCCGTAACATTAGCGCCTAGTTTTGCTAAAGATTCTGACAAAATGCCTCCACCACAACCGACATCAATGACATCTTTAGCAAATAATTCGCTTTGTTGTTCGCTAACATGCTGACAAATAAATTGAACCCTTAATGGGTTAACTTGGTGTAATGGTTTAAAATCACCCATTAAATCCCACCATTGACTTGCTATTTGTTCAAATTTTGCAATTTCAGCATCATTTACATTTGGCATATTATTAATTTCTGTCATGGTATTAGTCATGCTTAAGTCTAGTTAATTTTTGATTGGCTCAATTCTAAACGAAACTTATAACTAAGCAAAGAATAAACAAAGAGTAAAGAAGGAACAAAAACTATTAAGTAGATCAATTAAGTTGTGATCTTGTTGATTTTATACTCACTTTAATTATGACAATTAATCACCTTCTAAATGGGTAAATAAAGCTGTTTGGCATCACTAAAAATTGTGCTAGTATGCTGCGTTGATTTATATTTTTTTTATGAAGAGTTTATTAAAAAATAATAATAAAAATCTTATAGTTTTAAAGTTAAATTTTAAGTTAAAGGATACGTCTATTTATGTCAGATCTGGCCAGAGAAATAGTTCCAGTAAATATTGAAGATGAGTTAAAAACTTCTTACCTAGATTATGCTATGAGCGTTATTGTTGGGCGTGCATTGCCTGATGTTCGTGATGGTTTAAAACCAGTGCATCGCCGCGTTTTATTCGCAATGGATGTTTTGGGCAATGATTGGAACAAAGCTTACAAAAAATCAGCCCGCGTGGTTGGTGATGTCATAGGTAAATATCACCCTCATGGTGATACCGCTGTATACGATACTATTGTTCGTATGGCGCAGCCTTTTTCAATGCGATATATGTTAGTTGATGGTCAAGGTAATTTCGGATCGGTTGATGGTGATAGCGCAGCTGCAATGCGTTATACCGAAATTAGAATGAATAAAATTTCTCATTCAATTTTGGCAGACCTAGATAAAGAAACGGTTGATTTTGTTCCTAACTATGACGGAACTGAGTTTATTCCTGCGGTAATGCCTACACGCATTCCTACTTTATTAGTGAATGGTAGTAGTGGTATTGCTGTTGGTATGGCCACTAATATTCCACCACATAATTTAACTGAAGTGATTAATGGTTGTTTAGCCTTAATAGAAAATAGTGACCTTAGCTTTGAAGAATTATTAACTTATATCCCAGGTCCTGATTTTCCAACAGCAGGTATTATTAGTGGTCGTGCAGGTA
Organism: Colwellia sp.; assembly: GCA_016745015.1. Classification (GTDB taxonomy): domain Bacteria; phylum Pseudomonadota; class Gammaproteobacteria; order Enterobacterales; family Alteromonadaceae; genus Colwellia. Next base: position 12,610 of record JADGDH010000066.1, on the reverse strand, counting down.
TTGAAGAAGCTTATCGCACAGGTCGCGGTAAAATAAAAATTCGTGCCCGTGCAGAAATTGAAGTACATGAAACAACGGGTAAAGAAACCATTATTGTTCATGAATTACCTTACCAAGTTAACAAAGCGCGCCTGATTGAAAAAATGGCAGAGCTTGTAAAGGAAAAGCGTCTTGAAGGTATTTCAGCTTTACGTGACGAGTCTGATAAAGATGGTATGCGTATGGTTATTGAAATAAAACGTGGTGAGGTAGGCGAAGTTGTTTTAAATAACTTATATAAACTCACCCAAATGCAAGTATCTTTTGGCTTGAATATGGTGGCATTAGGTAATGGCCAACCGAAAATATTTAACATAAAAGAAATGCTTGAAGAGTTTGTTTTACACCGCCGTGAAGTAGTTACACGTCGTACAATTTTTGAATTAAGAAAAGCACGCGACAGAGCACATATCTTAGAAGGTTTATCAATAGCATTAGCGAATATTGAACCTATTATTGAACTGGTTAAAACATCACCGTCTAGAAAAGAAGCGGAAGAACAGTTAGTTGCTCAAGGTTGGGATCTAGGTAATGTTAGCGCTATGTTAGAGCGTGCGGGCACACATGCGGCACGACCTGAATGGTTAGGCCCTGAATACGGTATTCGTGATGACAAATACTATTTAACGCCAGTACAAGCTAAAGCTATTGTAGAGTTACAACTGTATAAGTTAAGTGGTTTAGAGCACGAGAAAATTTTAAATGAGTATAAAGAGTTATTAGATCTAATTGCTGAATTAATGCATATTTTAGAAAGCCCTGAGCGTTTAATGGAAGTTATTTGCGAAGAATTAGAAGCAATTAGAGATGAGTTTGGTGATGAGCGCCGTACTGAAATTACTAATGCTTCTCATGATTTATCATTAGAAGATCTAATTTGTGAAGAAGATGTTGTGGTAACACTTTCTCATGAAGGTTATGTTAAATATCAAGTGTTAAGTGATTATGAAGCGCAACGTCGTGGTGGTAAAGGTAAAGCAGCCACTAAAATGAAAGAAGAAGACTTCATCGAGCGCTTATTAGTGGCAAATACCCATGACACTATTTTGTGTTTCTCTGATCGTGGTAAATTATATTGGCTTAAAGTTTATCAACTACCACTAGCAAGTCGTACAGCACGTGGTCGTCCTATTGTAAACATTTTACCACTAGAAACGGGCGAACATATCACTGCAATTTTACCTGTGCGAGAATATGCAGAAGACAAATATATTATTATGGCAACAGCGTCTGGTACGGTAAAGAAAACAGCACTAACCGCCTATAAAAACCAAAGAGCTAACGGTATAATTGCCTTAAACCTACGTGATGATGATACTTTAATTGGTGTTGATATTACCGATGGTGATAATGATATTATGTTGTTCTCTGATGCTGGTAAAGTTGTTCGTTTTAATGAAAAAGTAAAAGACAGCGAAACAGGTGAAATAAAACTTGACCCTGAAACTGGTGAACAACGCTGGGCGTTGAAACCTATTGGCCGAACAGGTACAGGTGTTCGCGGAATTAAGCTTGACGGTGTACAAAAAGTTGTATCGTTAATTGTACCGAAAAATAATGGACCAATTTTAACTATCACTGAAAATGGTTACGGTAAGCGTACAGACTTAAGTGAGTATCCAGCAAAGAGCAGAGCAACTAAAGGTGTAGTTTCAATTAAGGTAAGCGAACGTAACGGAAAAGTTGTTGGCGCTGTGCAAGTAGAAGATCTTGATGAAATCATGGTGATTACTGATAACGGTACTTTAGTTCGTACTAGGGTAAATGAAGTCAGTGTTATTGGTCGTAATACTCAAGGTGTTCGTTTAATTCGTACTGTTGAAGGTGAGCATGTTGTTGCTCTTCAACGTATTGATGAAATAGAAGAGCCTGAAATTGTTGAAAGTGATATCTCTGAAGAGGAAAGTGTTGAAGGAGAAGTCATTAGTCAAGAAAGTGGTTCCTCAGATAATTCCTTAGAGGAAAATACTCAACCAAATGCCGATAATAGCTCTACAGATAGCGAACAAGAATAATCGTCGTTAATAACAACAGTAAAGGCGGCTAATAACCGCCTTTTTTTATGCTCAGAATGAGCGTGTATGCTTAATTAGCTACTTATATAATATTTGAGAAAAAGAAAATGTCAGAAGTCTTTAATTTTTGTGCTGGTCCAGCAATGTTACCTAAACCTGTAATGACAAAAGCGCAGAAAGAGTTTATCAATTGGAATAATACTGGAAGTTCTGTAATGGAACTAAGCCATCGTAGTGAAATTTATATGGTGATGGCAGCGGAGGCCGAAGCCGATTTACGCGACTTGATGGCTATTCCTGATAATTACAAAGTGTTATTTTGTCATGGTGGAGGACGAGGTCAATTTTCAGCAGTGCCATTAAATTTATTACCTGAAGGCAAGTCAGCTGACTATATTGTTAACGGTTCATGGTCAAAAGCGGCAGCGGCAGAAGGGAAAAACTTTGGTAACATTAATGTTATTAATATTCGCGAAGAGCACAGTGATGGCGAAATTAGCCTAACGCCTTTTGAACAATGGCCATTAAATAGTAATGCAGCTTATGTTCACTATTGTCCTAACGAAACGGTTGATGGTATTGAAATTAATGATATTCCTGATACACACGGTGTGCCACTAGTGGCCGATATGTCATCTACTATATTATCTCATGAAATTGATGTAACTAAATTTGGCGTAATATATGCTGGTGCGCAAAAAAATATAGGCCCATCGGGTTTAACTATTGTTATTGTACGTGAAGATTTATTGGGTAATGCTCAGTTAGCAACGCCTTGCATTATGAATTACCAAACGAGTGCTAATAATGACTCAATGTATAATACGCCATCCACTTATGCATGGTATTTAGCTGGCTTAGTTTTTAAGTGGCTTAAAGATTTAGGTGGTGTGAAAGCTATTGCGAAAGCAAACCAAGCAAAAGCTGAACTACTATATCAAGTAATAGATAGCAGTGAATTTTATTTAAATAATATAGAAAAGCAATATCGCAGCAAAATGAATATCCCATTTTGGCTTAAAGATGAAAGCTTAAATGAGCAGTTTTTAGAGCAAGCAGAACAACAAGGTTTAATGGCATTAAAAGGTCATCGAATTGTCGGTGGTATGCGAGCTAGTATTTACAATGCAATGCCTATTGAAGGTGTACAAGCGCTTGTCGATTTTATGCAAAAGTTTGAAAAGGGGACTAGATAATATGGAGCAGTTAACATTAAACCCAATAGGTAAAATTAATGGTGAAGTTTTTTTACCTGGCTCAAAAAGCTTATCTAATCGCGCATTGTTAATTGCCGCATTAGCTAATGGCGTGACTAAAATTACCAACTTGCTCGTTAGTGATGACATTAATTATATGTTAAATGCGTTAACAAGTATTGGAGTTGAATATACCTTGAGCGACTGTGGCACCGAATGTACAGTCATCGGAAATAATGGATTTTTCAATACTAACATTAGTAATAAAGAACCCATTGAATTATTTCTTGGTAATGCGGGCACCGCGATGCGTCCATTGTGTGCCGCACTCGCCGCGAGTGAAGGAGAGTTTATCTTAACTGGCGAACCAAGAATGAAAGAAAGACCAATTGGTCACTTGGTCAATGCGTTAACACAGCTTAATGCCGATATCGAATACTTGGAAAACAAAGATTACCCACCTGTAAAAATAAAAGGTAAATCTTTAACAGGTAGCACTGTAAGCATAAATGGCTCTATTTCTAGCCAGTTTTTAACCGCTATATTAATGATTACGCCTTTATTAAAAACGGATACTAATATAGAGATTGAAGGTGAATTAGTTTCTAAGCCATATATTGATATAACACTTAATATTATGAGTAGATTTGGTGTCGAAGTGCAAAATAATAACTATCAATCTTTCACGGTAAAAGGTAATCAATCCTATCAATCTGTTAAAAAATATATGGTAGAAGGAGATGCCTCTTCAGCTTCATATTTTCTGGCAGCTGGCGCGATTAAAGGCGGAGAAATCACTGTACATGGTGTTGGGAAATTAAGTGTTCAAGGTGACAAACACTTTGCGGATGTGCTTGAAAAAATGGGCGCAGAAGTGATTTGGGGCGATGAGTCAATCACCGTTGTAGGCAGAGCACTTACTGCGGTTGATATGGACATGAATCACATACCAGATGCTGCGATGACTATCGCTACAACTGCGCTTTTTGCTAAAGGTACGACAACGATTCGAAATATCTATAACTGGCGAGTAAAAGAAACTGACCGTTTAACTGCAATGGCAACTGAGCTAAGAAAAGTGGGAGCTGAAGTAGTAGAGGGTGAAGATTATATATCTATCACCCCACCATTATCATTAAACCATGCTGAAATTGATACATACAATGATCATAGAGTTGCTATGTGTTTTTCTCTGGTTGCCTTGAGTGACACACCCGTCACTATAAATGATCCTAAATGTACGGCGAAAACATTTCCTGATTATTTTGATAAGTTAGCGCAAGTCTCTTGTTAATGCCAATTTGATATAAAAATGTTACATAATAAATTTTAAGGCGATTTTGAGATATAAATCCCGTATAATGCCGCCGATTTTCGACATTTGGAGAAAAATGTATGCAGGAAAGCATTCCAGTAATCACGATAGATGGCCCTAGCGGGGCAGGCAAAGGAACTGTTGCCAGAATTGTTGCTGAACAACTCGGTTGGCATTTGCTCGATAGTGGTGCTATCTACCGCGTACTTGCAGTAGCGACACAACATCATCATGTTAGCCTTGATGATGAAGAGCCCCTGATCCCTATGGCAGCTCATCTTGACGTACAATTTGAAATAAGTAGTCAAGGCGAAAGTAAAATTATTTTAGAGGGGGAAAATGTCACTGATACTATTCGTACGGAAGAAATTGGCTCATTAGCATCAAAAGTTGCTGCTTTTCCTCGTGTACGTGAAGCTTTATTACGTCGACAACGTGCATTTAACGTAGCGCCTGGCTTAGTTGCCGATGGGCGAGATATGGGCACTGTTGTTTTTGCTCAAGCCCCTGTGAAAGTGTTTTTGACCGCCAGTGCAGAGGAACGCGCTGAACGTAGATTTAATCAGTTGAAAGATAAAGGCGTTGATGTTAAAATCGGGCGCCTTTTGGATGACATACGTCAACGAGATGAGCGTGATCGCAACCGAGAAATTGCTCCCCTTATCCCTGCAGAAGGCGCGTTAATTATTGATTCTACTGATCTTTCTATACAAGAAGTGGTCAATAAAATCCTTTCATTTGCGAATGAAAAATTAACATAAACTAACTAAAGCCTACGTCATGGATGTACCGAGGCTAATTTAACAACCCCATGAAACATCGACGTTGATTGGATTAATAACGAGTTAATACACAAGTTATGACTGAAAATTTTGCACAACTTTTTGAAGAAAGTTTACAAGAAATCGAAACTCGCCCGGGTTCAATTATTCGCGGCACAATCGTAAAAGTAACCAAAGACAACGTAATTGTTGACGCTGGTCTTAAATCTGAAAGTGTTATATCAATCGACCAATTCAAGAACAATGCTGGTGAAGTAGAAGTTGTTGTTGGTGATGAAGTAGATGTATCGCTTAAAGCAACAGATGATGGTTTCGGTGAAACTATACTTTCACGTGATGATGCAAAACGTCACGAAGCATGGCAAGTGCTTGAAAAAGCCTACGAAGAAAAAGAAACTGTTATCGGTGTTATCAACGGTAAAGTTAAAGGTGGTTTCACGGTTGAAGTTAGCGATATTCGTGCTTTCTTACCGGGTTCATTAGTTGATGTGCGTCCAGTACGCGACACAGCTCATCTTGAAGGCAAAGATTTAGAATTCAAAGTAATCAAGCTTGATCAAAAACGTAATAACGTTGTTGTTTCACGTCGTGCAGTTATTGAAGCTGAAGGCAGTGCAGAGCGTGATGAATTACTTGAATCATTAGCGGAAGGCCAAGAAGTTAAGGGTATTGTTAAGAACCTTACTGACTACGGTGCATTCGTTGATTTAGGCGGCATTGACGGCCTACTTCACATTACAGATATGGCTTGGAAACGTGTTAAGCACCCAAGTGAAATCGTAAATGTTGGTGATGAAATTCAAGTTAAAGTATTGAAATTTGACCGTGAGCGTACTCGTGTATCTCTAGGTATGAAGCAGTTAGGCGAAGATCCATGGGTAGCAATTGCTAACCGTTACCCAGAAGGTTCTAAACTTTCTGGTCGCGTAACTAACTTAACTGACTACGGTTGTTTTGTTGAAATCCAAGAAGGCGTTGAAGGTTTAGTTCACGTTTCTGAAATGGATTGGACTAACAAAAATATCCACCCATCTAAAGTTGTAAACTTAGGTGATACTGTTGAAGTTCTAGTATTAGAAATTGACGAAGAACGTCGTCGTATTTCATTAGGTCTTAAACAGTGTATTGCTAACCCTTGGGAAGAGTTTGCTAAAAACTTCAACAAAGGCGACAAAGTATCAGGTAAGATCAAGTCAATTACTGACTTTGGTATCTTCATTGGTCTTGATGGCGGCATAGATGGTTTAGTTCACTTATCTGATATTTCATGGGCTGGCGGTGAAGAAGCTGTTCGTGATTATAAGAAAGGCGATGAAATCGATGCAATCGTTCTTCAAGTTGACCCTGAGCGTGAGCGTATTTCTCTTGGTGTTAAACAAGCTGAAGACGACCCATTCAATATGTATCTGACAGACAAGAAGAAAGGTGCTATTGTTAAAGGTAAAGTAACAGCTGTTGATGCTAAAGGCGCTACTATAGAGTTAGCTGAAAGCGTTGAAGGTTACTTGCGTGTTAGCGACATTTCTGTAGAACGTGTTGAAGATGCATCTACAGTAATGAAAGTTGGTGACGACGTTGAAGCTAAGTTTATGGGTGTGGATCGCAAGAACCGTACTATTAGCTTATCTATTAAAGCGAAAGACCAAGCTGAAGAACGTGATGCTATGGATAACTTAAACCAAGTTGAAGAAACAGGTTTAAGTGCAATGGCAGCAGCGTTTAAAAACGCTAAAAATTAATAACTTGTAACAATTGTTTGTAACAATATATTAATTTAATTTTTTGCACTTTTTCTAGTTTTACTTTAGTAATAAAGTAGTCTATAAAGAGACTAGGAGAGGAGAATTTAATTATTCTCCTCTATATATTAACCTCATTAGCACGAAGCTAGATGAATACTGGAGGGTCTATGACCAAATCAGAACTCATTGAAAAACTAGGTGATAAATTAAGTCATTTATCAGCTAGAGATGTAGAACAATCAATTAAAGAAATCTTAGAATTAATGGCGCAATCTTTGTCTAAAGGTGAGCGCATTGAAATTAGAGGGTTTGGTAGTTTTTCGTTACATTATCGTGCTCCTAGAGTTGGTAGAAACCCTAAAACAGGTGATTCAGTTGAGTTAAGTGGTAAATACGTACCTCACTTTAAGCCCGGTAAAGAATTGCGAGAAAGAGTTAATCTTTCAGTAGCTTAATTGCAGATTTATTGCTCAATGGTTACAAATTATTTGTAGCTATATTGCAATAAAAGCAAAAAAATTAGATAATAAACGGCATACATTTAGTATGCCGTTTTTTTTCGTCTACACTTTTAGACTTAATTCTTTTTAAGCGAGACAATCCAACGTGAAAATTTATCTTACTCTTTTCTTAGTTTTAATTTTACTCGCTATAGCTTTTGTTTTTGGTAGCCAAAATGAGCAAATAATTTCATTAAACTACCTTGTTGCTAGAGTCGAATTATCTATTGCCGCAGCGGTGAGTTTATTTACAGCCATCGGTTTTGTGCTTGGGCTCTTGGCCACATTATTATGGCGATTAATCCGTAAAGGTAAGAAGTCGCTAGCTAAAAATCGCTCAACTGAAACTTAAGTGTATGTAATATAATGATAGAACTACTTTTTTTATTGCTCCCTATTGCTATGGCTTATGGCTGGTTTATGGGGCGAAATAGTATCAAGCAAAAAGATCAGACCATCAAGCAAGACTTGTCTATTAAATATTCTACAGGCTTAAATTACCTTTTATCGAATCAAAAAGACAAAGCGATAGATTCACTTCTTGAGGCATTAAAAGTAGAAGATGATAGTGTTGAAGCTCATTTTGCTATGGCCAACCTTTTTCGTAAACGTGGTGAACTAGACCGAGCATTAAAAGTGCATGAGCATTTAGTTCGTCATGGCAATTTGCCAACCAAAGATAAACAACAAGCTGTATTTGAATTAGGCAAAGATTTTTTAAGTGCTGGTTTATATGATAGAGCTGAAACAATGTTTAGTAAGTTATTAAAATCTACTGACTATGGTTTAAAATCACTTAACTATTTATTGCAAATTTTTCAATCGACGAAAGATTGGCAACAAGGCATTAGCCATAAAAAATTAATTGTAAAATTAAATGATAAACGTCTACTACACACCTTAGCTAACTTTTATTGTGAGCAAGCAACTAATGCTTTTGAACAAGATGAGTTTATTGAAGTTATAGAATTACTTGAAGAAGCGCTTAAATTAGATCCCAACTCATGTCGTGCTAATTGGTTGATGGCTAAGATTTATGAAAACCATAAGCAGTGCGAGTTAGCATGTAAGTGTTATCAAGATATTTATCAGCAAGATCAAGAGTTTTTCCCTGATGTTATTGATCAAATGCATCAATGCTACCTTGATCTTGATGCAAAAGATGAATTTTTTACTTTTATTAAAAGAGTTTATGATGAAACTGCAAGTTCTAGTGCGTTAATTTCTTATTTAAGTCATGTTGAAGAAAAACATGGCAGTAAAAAAGCCAAAGAGTTTATGTTATCAGCACTTAAGCGAAGACCAACAATACGTGGCTTTAAGCATTTTGTTAAAATGCAAATGAAACAAAGCGATGAAATAGACAATAATACCAGTTTAGATTTAATAAAAGAGCTGATTAGTGAGTATTTGAAAGTTAAACACAGATATAGTTGTCGTAATTGTGGCTTTAATAGTTCGGTTCATTATTGGTCTTGTCCATCGTGTCACGAGTGGGAACAGTTGAAACCAGTACGTGGGCTCGAAGGGGAGTAGTCTTAATCTGTTTTATCACACTTTTATAAGTTTAAACACCACGTCATTCCCGAAGTTTCTGATCGGGAATCTATTATTTTAAAGCAGGAAACTCCATGTTAGACCCAAAAGTAGTAGTCGCATTAGACTTTGATAAAAAAAATGATGCATTGTCATTTGTTGATAGAATATCTCCAAGTGACTGTAAGTTAAAAGTGGGCAAAGAAATGTTCACCTATTTTGGTCCTGAATTTGTAAAAACATTAACAGGGAAGGGCTTTGATGTATTTCTTGATTTAAAGTTTCATGACATTCCTAACACGGTAGCAAAAGCGGTAACTGCAGCGGCTGATCTTGGTGTATGGATGGTAAATGTTCATGCTAGTGGAGGCAGTCAAATGATGACTAAAGCAAAAGAGGCTTTAGTCAATTATGGTAATGATGCACCATTATTGATTGCGGTAACCGTATTAACCAGCATGTCGATAAGTGATTTACGTGGCTTAGGCATTACTAAAACGCCAGCAGAGCAAGTTAATTTCCTTGCTAAATTAACTAAGCAAAGTGGTTTAGATGGTGTTGTTTGCTCAGCATGGGAAGCTGAACAGTTAAAGTTAACCCTGGGAAAAGAATTTAAATTAATAACTCCAGGGATCAGACCTGCTGGTTCAGCCAAAGATGATCAGCAACGCATAATGACACCTGAGCAAGCCATGAATGTTGGAGTTGATTATTTGGTGATCGGACGTCCAATCACTAAAGCGGTTGATCCGCAATTAGTGTTACAGCAAATAAATGCTTCGATAAGCTAAAGCAACGAGTTACTAGTTGCAAATGTTAGCAATATTACTCGATCTAATACTTTGTTTGAGGATAAATAAAAATGACCAATGAGCATTATAAAAAAAAACTTAGCGAAGATGCCTATAAAGTTTGTCGTTTAGCTGCAACAGAACAACCTTTTACAGGTATTTATAATGATCATTGGCAATCTGGTAACTATCTTTGTGCATGCTGCGATAAACCTTTATTTGAAAGTAAAAGTAAATTTGATGCAGGTTGTGGCTGGCCAAGCTTTTTTTCAGCAATAGAAGGACATGTTGCCTATTTTAAAGACTCAAGTCACAACATGAATCGCACTGAAATTCAATGCCAACAATGTCAGTCACATCTTGGGCATGTATTTGACGACGGTCCTAAACCAACAGGCAAAAGATACTGCGTTAACTCCCTTAGTTTAACCTTTCAAAGCGCTTAACAGCTTATTATTTTACATCGTGAATTTAAGCTCAATGATAACATCCCAAAACATTTCGAATTTTCTCATCAAATAATCATGTAACCTATAGAGAAATAGTACAGCTTGCATTACAATATGCGCGCAATAACCTCACACCATAGTCTAGTTTTTATTTTTTTTAGATTAGATTATTATGATTATAGTAAACTCTCGTTCAATTGATTGAAATATAAGGCTTAACTAATGACATCTCATCTTGAGGAAGAATATCAAAAAAGTTGGCAAGAACGCCAAACTCTCGCAGAAAATATGCAACCTATTATTGGGCAGCTATTTAGAAACAAGGGTATCGAAATATCTGTTTATGGTCGTCCATTATTAAATGCTTCACCTATTGATATTATAAAAGCGCATAAATCAGCAACTTTACATGAAGATAACAAATTACGTTTGCGTGAAAGTTTCCCGTTTGTTGAAGCGTTAAGCAAAATGACGTTAGCGCCTGCTCGTATTGATGTAGGAAAATTAGCTTACCATTATTTTCATCAAGGACAGTCTAAAGATTTGTCAATTGAACAATATTTAGAAAAAGAATTAGCGGTTATTGCCACGGCAAGTACTAAAGAGCATGGCAAAGATGTAGTCTTATATGGTTTTGGTCGTATCGGCCGTTTATTAGCACGTTTGTTAATAGAACAAACAGGCCCTAATGCAAAATTAAACCTTAGAGCAATTGTTTTACGCCCTAGTAAAGGTGGTGATGATTTAGCAAAACGCGCTAGTTTATTACGCCGTGACTCAGTTCATGGTGCTTTTAATGGTAGCATTACCATTGATAAAGAAAACAATGTCATTAAAGCTAATGGCGCTTTTATTAAAGTAATTTATGCAAAATCACCATCAGAAGTAGACTACACTGCGCACGGTATAAATAATGCGCTTGTAGTAGATAACACTGGTATTTGGAGCGATGAAGACGGTTTAGGCCAGCATTTACAATCTAAAGGTGTTGCTAAAGTATTATTAACAGCGCCAGCTAAAGGCGATATTAAAAATATCGTTTATGGTGTTAACCAAGAAATGATATTACCAGAAGATAAAATTATTTCTGCGGCAAGCTGTACTACCAATGCTATTACACCAGTGCTAAAAGCATTAAATGATGAATTTGGTATTCGTAACGGTCATGTTGAAACTATTCACTCTTATACAAATGATCAAAACTTAATTGATAACTATCATCCAGCACCTCGTCGCGGACGCAGTGCGCCATTAAACATGGTTATTAGTACTACAGGTGCTGCCAAAGCGGTTGCTAAAGCGTTACCTGAGTTAAAAGGTTTATTAACAGGTAACGCCATTCGCGTTCCTACGCCAAATGTTTCTATGGCAATAATGAACTTAAACTTGAAAAAATCGACAGATAAAGATGCTCTTAACGATTATTTACGTCAAATTTCATTAAAGTCTGACTTGCAAAACCAAGTTGATTACACTGCTTCAAGTGAAATAGTTTCAACTGACTTAGTTGGTTCGCGTTATGCAGGTGTTGTTGATTCACAAGCAACAATTGTTGATGGTGACAGAGCTGTATTATACGTATGGTATGACAATGAATTTGGTTATAGTTGTCAAGTAGTTCGCGTTATGCTTGAAATGGCGGGTATTACGGTACCAACTTTACCTGGTAAGTAATTTCTACTATTTAAATAGAAAAAGCACGCACTTATCATGAGTTCGTGCTTTTTTTTAAAATTAAAAAGTTAAAAAGTAAAGAAATTGCGTAACTAGCCGATATATGATTAATACTAATTGAATTAATCTAATTTGAGAATACCCAATGTCTATAATACTTAATAATGATAGCCCTGCGGTTGATGCAAGTACTGCTCACGGTATAAAAACAGCAAATCTAGTTAAAAACCATAGAGCACAAGAAGCTCAAATGGCTATCGATTTAATCGCCTCAGCCAGCATTGTGCCACTACCTCAGCCAGTGGGAAATAGTGGAAATAATGTAAATTTAAAAGTTTAATCTACAAACAACGTTTAGGTTTAGGTAAACCTGCATATTTAGTTGCTTGTTTAGCTGGCCCGTCAGGAAATAAACGAAAAAGATAACGACTGCTTGCTTTTTCTTCACCAAACTCAGCTTTCATCGCTTTAGTTAGTACACGAATAGCAGGAGAGGTGTTATAAGTTAGGTAAAATTGACGAACAAAGTTAATTACTTCCCAATGAGCACTTGTTAACTCAAAAGCATCAT
>JADGDH010000065.1:13981-15813 GCA_016745015.1 Colwellia sp. | reverse complement strand
AACAACTTTATAACTCATTCTTGACAGTTTGTTTGTCATTTGTGATTATTGATAAGTTGTGTTCATTAAATGTTACATATAAAAAAGTTATATATATATAAAATAAATTACATAAAAAACGATAAATTTTTATATTTACGGTAACAAACGTTTTTGTTATCAAAATTTAAATAGCAATTGGTTGGGAACTATGTCGAAAGTAAGTAAGAAAAGCCTCATCGCCACGGCAATGGTTGGCGCACTAGCATTAGCAGGTAGTAATATTGCTGCTGCTGATGCATTAACAGATCTTCAAAAAGCTGAAGCTAAAATATTTAAGCAATCAGCTAAATCACAAGCAAAAGTCAACACTATATACGAGCAAACGCAAGATCTTCTTGCTGAATATCGTAATACTGTTGATGAAGCTGAGGTTCTTCGTGGTTATAACGACCATGTTCAACGTATGGTTGATGATCAAAAAGCAAATATCGCATCATTGCAAAAGCAAATTAATGGTATTGATAAAATTAAACAAGGTGTCGTACCACTAATGTACAACATGATTGACACCTTAGAAAAATTTATCGAATTAGATGTTCCTATGAACATTGACCGTCGTAAAGAGCGAGTTGCTAATTTACGTGATGTTATGTCTAATTCAAACGTAACAACGTCTGAGCAATTTCGTTTAGTGCTTGAAGCATACGAAATTGAAGCTGGTTACGGTACTATTTTTGATGCTTATCAAGCAGAAATTGATTTTAATGGCACCACATTAACGGCTGATTTTGTTCATATGGGGCGTATTGCTTTTGTTGCACAATCTTTAGATGGTAAACGTTCTTGGTTATGGAATAATCAAAGTCGTGCATGGGAAGAATTAGGTGACGAATACTTGAAGCCTGTTAAAGATGCTATCGCTATGGCGCGTAAGCAACTTCCAATGGATTTAGCTAAATTACCAGTATTTGCAGCAGGAGCAGAATAATGAGAAATGTTATTAATCTTGTAACGCTAGCAGTAATCATGACGGCTGGCTTAGTTGCAAACACGCAAGCGAATCAGTTAGATGATTTATTAAAGCAAGTTAAATCTGACAGAGTTTCTGAAGCGAAGCTTGATAAAAAACGTGAAGCTGAATTTACTTCCGCACGTGCTGACAAACAATCGCTTTTAAATAAAGCGAAAAAAGACTTAGCCGATCAAAATGCTCGTAACAAACGTTTAACTAAAGAGTATGCAGCTAACGAAATTAGCTTAGCGCAAAAAGAAGTTGAACTGGATAATGCCACTGGCACGTTAGGCGAAATGTTTGGTGTTTCTCGTGCTGCAGCGGCAGGTGCTTATGGTCAAATTGCTACATCAATTGTTAGCGCTGAATTCCCTGGCCGTGGCGAAGCACTAAACCGCATTGCTAACGCTAAGGCAATTCCTGCGTTAGAAGATCTTGAAGAATTATGGTTTGCTCTGCAAACTGAAATGACTCAATCAGGTAAAATTTCACAGTTTTCTGTAGAAGTGACTAACTTAGATGGTTCTAAGTCAACTGAAACGGTTACCCGTATTGGTACTTTTAACTTAGTATCTGAAAACGGTTACTTAACTTATAACGATGAAGTAGGCCAAGTTCAACCGTTACCTAAGCAGCCAGCGGGCTACATTACTGGAACAGCTACAGGCTTCTTCAATACAAGTTCAGGCTATGCTGGCGTTTATGTTGATCCTTCACGTGGTGGTATTTTATCACTAGAAACGCGTAAGAAAACGCTTGAAGAATTCTTCCATGAAGGTAAAGAAGTTGGTTACGCTATTACGGTTCTTTTAATTATTGGTTGTTTAATTGCGCTTGA